>NZ_JAKFFD010000174.1:0-6968 GCF_036675385.1 Pseudarthrobacter sp.
AGCATCCGGGGCCGCGAGCCGATGGCGAGCAGCACCATGCCGGCAGGCACGGAGACCAGCTGCATCAGCCCGTACATCAGGCCGCTGTCCGCTGAGCTGAGGCCCATGCTGATCAGCATGGACGGGAACCAGCTGATCAGTGAGTAGGCGAGCAGCGCCTGGAGGGCAAAAATGGCGGTAAGCAGCTGGCCCTTCCGGGTACGCAGCAGTGGCCACGGGGCGATGCGGGGTGCCGTGCTCCGGACGCTGGTGCGGTGCGCATGCAGAACGACGGGCAGGAAGCCCAGGAAAGCAGCCACCGCCAGGAATCCGATCGCGCCAACCGCGGCGGACGGCGAGCCGAGCGTCAGGGCCAGCGGGACCACGGCGACCGCGGTGACGGTGGCGCCGGTGGTCATGGTGACGGTGTAGAGCGCCGTCATCGCGGACGTCCGGTGGGCAAAATGCTCGCGGATGAACGACGGCATGGCCACGTTGCAGACCGCCAGGCCGGACATCCCCACCACGGTGCCCGCCACCAGCATGCCGGTTGCCGGGATCCCGCGGAGCAGCAGCCCGCCGGCCAGGAATCCAAGTGCCAGCAGGATGGCCTTCTCGACGCCGAGCCGTCCGGTCAGCCACGACGTCGCCGAGCCCGCCACCGCAAAACAGAGCGTCGGGATGGACGGAATGATCGCCGCCACCAGCGGTCCGTAGCCCAGGACCTGCTGAAAATCATGGAGGAGGGCAGACGCGCCCGCAATCCCCGCCCGCAGGTTCAGCCCAATCAGCACCAGCGCGATGACTCCGAAGACGACGGCGGAGCGCGGTTTGGGCGGCGCGTCGGACAGCGTCGGGGCATCTGCAGGGGCAACAGTCATGTCTTAAGGTTAGACGTTTGACGTTTGATGTCTAGGGTTCTGTGGTGAACCTCTCGCGGCCGTTAATGTTGCGGGCATAGACTCGGGCCACCAGAGTTCAGCCCCGGGCTCAAGGGAACTCGCCCCGCAGGATCTGGCGCCCATCAACGTGGAAGGACGGCCAGTCATGGCTTCGCAGGCAGTTGAGGTCGAAAAGAAGTACGACGTCGGTCAGGACGCCGAAGTGCCTTCGCTCGCGGAGATCCCCGGGGTCACCCGGGTGGGGGAGCCCCACGTGGAAACCCTGGAGGCGGTGTACTTCGACACGCGAAGTCACACGCTCGCCTCCCGTGACATCACGCTTCGCCGCCGCACCGGCGGAGTCGACGCCGGCTGGCACCTGAAGCTGCCCGCCCAGGGCCCCGGATCCGACGAGGAGTCTGGCGACGCAGCCGGCGGCTCCGGCTCGGAACCCCGGCGGCGCCGCGAGCTGCACGCCCCGCTGGGCCAGCCCGGCGTCGTTCCTGACAGCCTGTTGGCGCACGTGCTGGCCTACCTCCGCGGCGAGGACGCCGCCCCGGTGGTCCGGCTGAAAACCCAGCGGACCGCCTATGCGTTATATGGCGAGGACGGTGTCCACCTGGCGGACCTGGCGGACGACCACGTGAGCGCAGAGCTGCTCGGCGCTGCGGGCGGCGCGGGTGGCGCGGGCGCCGCGGTGGGGGAGGCGGCAGCGCCCGAGGGGGAGGCCCGGACGCGGCAGTGGCGTGAATGGGAGCTCGAGCTGGTGCACGGGAGTCCTGAACTGTTCCCGGGCGCTGAGGAAATCCTGGCGGCCGCCGGGGCGCTCCCGGCCAAGCACGGCTCCAAGCTGGCAAAAGTCCTGGCCCTGCCTGCCAAGGAGTCCGGTGCCGCTGCCGGCCCGAAGAGTCCGGGCCCGAAGAGTCTCGGCCCAAAGAGTCCTGGCAAAAAGGGGCCTGTGTCGGACCTCCTGAACGCCTACCTGGCTCAGCAGATCAGCGAGATCCTGGCGCACGATCCCGGCGTCCGTCTGGAGGAACCCGAGGCTGTGCACGACCTGCGGTCGGCCACCCGCCGGGCCCGTTCGGCGCTGCAAGCCTACCGGCGGTTCTACAATGCCCTGGCTGTGCGGCACCTCGGTACGGAGCTCAAATGGCTTGGCCGCGTGCTGGGCGTGCCGCGGGACGCTGAAGTCATACTGGACCGCCTGCGCGGGCATATGGCGGAGCTGCCCCCGGAACTGGCTTCGGCGGTGAAGGACCGGCTGGAGGATGACCTGGGAGTGGGCCGGGACGCAGCCCACCGGAAACTCCAGATGGCGATGGTTTCCGCGCGCTATTTCCAACTCCTGGACGGCGTCGAGGCCTTCCTTGACAACCCGCCGGTCCGCCCGGGCGCCGCAGCCCCGGCCCGCAAGGCGGCGGTCAAGCTGGTGGCCAAGGCAGCCAAGAGGCTGGAGCGCGCAGCCAGGACAGCCAAGCGGACACGCAGGGGAGCCGAGCACGAGACGGCGCTGCACCAGGTGCGCAAGGACGCCAAGCGGCTGCGGCACGTGGCGGAATCCGTGGAGCCGGTCCACGGCAAGCACGCCACGAAAATCGCCAAGGCCGCGCGCAGCCAGCAGCAGATCCTCGGCGATTTCCACGACAGCGTGGTGGCCCGGGACCTGCTGGCCAACCTGGCGGCGGCGCCGGACCTGCCCGAGGCCGTCGCGTCGGCCTACGTCACGCTCCATACCCGGCAGGTGCAGCTCGCGGCCGAGGCCGAAGCTGAGTACTGGAAGGAACGCAAGAAGTCCCGCAAGGTCCTCCGGGGGAAGGTCATTTAGGGCACCCGGCCTACCTGGCCTGCCGCGCTCCGAGCCGCGACACGGCGAGCGCCAGCCACAGCTGCACGCGGTCCGCCGTGACCGAAGGATCGTAGCCGGTCAGCTCGGTGATCTGGGCCAGCCGGTACCGCACGGTGTTCCGGTGCAGTGTCAGGGCTTCGGCGACGGCGGCCACGGAACCGTTGTTGTTCAGGTAGCTTTCCAGTGTGGTCACCAGTTCCGCACCGTGGGCGGCGTCGAACGCGCGCAGCGGGTTCAGCGACTCGTGGGCCATGTCGGCCAGGGGAACGTCTTCACTGGCCAGCAGCAGGGAGGTCAGGCTCAGCCGTTCCGGCTCGTTCACCGGCAGGCCGTGGCTGGCCGCATCGCGGGCCTCGAAGTAGCTCCAGCGCAGGCCGTTCGGCTTGGTGTACGCGCCGCCGATCCCGATCGTCGCGTGGATCCCGGCCTCAGCCAGGTGGTCGCTGAGCCGCCTGGCCAGCGCAGGTGCCGCGCCGCCGTCGTCGTTAATCACCACCACCAGGTCCTTCCCGACGACGGCGGCCACCGCCGTCTCCAGCGGCTGCGGCACCGAGGTGCTCACCAGTGCCTTGTGATGGGCGGCGGACACCGCCAGCAGCACCACGTTCTTGCGTGTGCTGTTCAGGCCCACGCCGGCGAGCCGGCGCTGGGCCTCGCTGGTCTCCAGGGCGCCGTGGATGACGTCCTCCAGCACCTGGCCGCACAGGGCGCGCTGGGCCTGGCGCTGCTTGACCATGTTGTTCAGCTCCACGCTGATCAGGTTCTGGGCGTAGCCGATGATGCCCGAATCCTCGAACGGCTGGCGGACCCACAGCGTGCAGGCATCGCGGCGGCCGGTGGGGATGGGGTAGGAGGCCCACGTGTCAGCGGAGGGGAGCTCGGCGCCGCTGTTGTACAGGTGGGCGGTGAACTGGGTGAGGGCAATCTCAGTCCGCAGCATCCCGCCCAGATGCTTCAGGAGCTGGGTGAGGCCACCGCCGGTGAGGAGGGCGCGGGCCAGGATCTGGTGGCCCGCGATCAGGCGCTCCAGCTTGGCGACATGATCAGCGGCCTGCGCCTCCGCCACCAGCTTGCCGATGGCAATGAACGGAGTCTCGTAAGGCACCTGGACGATCGGCAGCCCCCAGCGGTTGGCCTCGGCAATCAGGGCCGGCGGGACGGCGTCGTGCGTCAGTCCTGTCCCGAACCCGATGCCCACGGCACCGGCGCGCTGGACCTGCCGGACGAAGCGCCGCTGCTCGGGCGCGGACCGCAGGCGCATGCCCGTGGTGAGCACCAGTTCGCCGCCGCTGAGGAAACGCTGCGGGTCCTCCAGCTCCGTAACGGCAACCCAGTTGATGTCCTCGTGCCAGGTGGTCTCGGCAAGGCCTGCATTGGACAGATGGAGGGAGTGCACGCCGAGCAGGGTGGCGAGGGAAATGGCCATGGCTCAAGGATAGACGGACGCTGGTCAACCGCACTAAACATTGCGGCCAAGGGTGTGCAGGTGGCTATTCCCCGGGGGGAAGGTGCTGGCATAGGCTCAAGGCAGTCGCAACCATCCGCTTCGCAGCTGATGTTCCCTATGAAAGAGGTTGTACACCGTGGTTCATACCTTGCAGAACTTCATCAATGGTGAGTTCGTCACGCCCGCGGGCACCGCCCTGCTGGACATCGTTAATCCCACTAACGGCGAGGTAGTGGCGCAGTCTCCCGTCTCCATCCAGGCCGACGTCGACGCCGCCATGACCGCGGCCAAGGACGCTTTCAAGACCTGGAAGCACGTCACCCCCGGGCAGCGCCAGCTGATGCTGCTCAAGCTCGCGGACGCCGTTGAAGCCCACAGCGACGAACTTGTGGAAGCCCAGCACCGCAACACCGGGCAGGTCCGCTCCCTGATTGCCTCCGAGGAAATTGCCGCCGGCGCCGACCAGCTCCGCTTCTTCGCCGGTGCCGCGCGCATCCTGGAAGGCAAGTCCGCGGGCGAGTACTTCGAAGGCCACACCTCCTACGTGCGCCGCGAACCCATCGGTGTGGTAGCCCAGGTTGCCCCCTGGAACTACCCGTTCCTGATGGCCATCTGGAAGATCGGCCCTGCGCTCGCGGCCGGCAACACCGTGGTCCTCAAGCCCTCCGACACCACCCCCGAATCCACCCTGGTGCTGGCCCGCCTGGCCGGCGACATCCTGCCTGCCGGCGTGCTGAACGTGGTGCTGGGAACCGGCGAAACCGGAGCCATGATGGTGGAACACCGGGTCCCCGGCCTGGTCTCCATCACGGGCTCGGTCCGCGCCGGCATCGCCGTGGCCTCCGGGGCCGCGAAGGGCCTCAAGCGCGCCCACCTGGAGCTCGGCGGCAAGGCCCCGGCCATCGTGTTCAAGGACGCCGACATCAAGAAGAGCGCCGCGGCCATCGCCGAGTTCGCGTTCTTCAACGCCGGCCAGGACTGCACCGCCATCACCCGGGTGCTGGTGGAGGATTCGGTCCACGACGACGTCGTGGCAGCGATGGTGGAACACACCAAGACCCTGCACACCGGCTCGCAGAACGACGAAGACAACTACTTCGGCCCGCTGAACAACGTGAACCACTTCAACGCCGTCACCTCCGTGGTGGAGCACCTGCCGGAAAACTGCAAAATTGTCACGGGCGGCCACCGCGCCGGGGACAAGGGCTTCTTCTTCGAACCCACCATCGTCACCGGCGCCAAGCAGACGGACGACATCGTCCAGCAGGAAACCTTCGGCCCGGTCATCACGGTGCAGAAGTTCTCCTCCGAGGCGGAGGCACTCGAGCTGGCGAACGACGTCGAATACGCCCTCGCCTCCAGCGTCTGGACGTCCGACCACGGCACGGCCATGCGGATGAGCCGCGACCTGGACTTCGGCGCGGTCTGGATCAACACGCACATCCTCCTGACGGCCGAAATGCCGCACGGCGGCTTCAAGCAGTCCGGCTACGGCAAGGACCTCTCCATGTACGGGGTCGAGGACTACACGCGCATCAAGCACGTCATGAGCGCACTCGACGCCTAATCCCCACGCTTTCAAGAAAGGCCCTCCCATGAGCACCACAGCAAGTGAAATCACCTTCCGCCTGGAACAGAAGCGCCGTGTCCAGGCCGACTTCCCGGGCCCCAAGTCCATCGCCCTGACCGAGCGCCGCAAGGCAGTGGTCGCCGCGGGCGTCGCGTCCGCCGTTCCCGTCTACGTTGCGGACGCCGACGGCGGCATCATCCACGACGTCGACGGCAACTCCTTCATCGACCTCGGCTCGGGCATCGCGGTGACCAGCGTCGGCGCGTCCGATCCCGCCGTCGTCGGGGCCGTGAAGGAAGCCGTGGAGCACTTCACGCACACCTGCTTTATGGTCACCCCGTACGAAAGCTACGTGGCACTTGCCGAGCAGCTCAACCGCCTGACCCCGGGCGACCACGAGAAGCGGACCGTGCTGTTCAACTCCGGCGCCGAGGCAGTGGAGAACGCCGTCAAGGTGGCCCGCCTCGCCACCGGGCGTGACGCCGTCGTCGCCTTTGACCACGCCTACCACGGCCGCACCAACCTGACCATGGCGCTGACCGCGAAGGCCATGCCGTACAAGACCAACTTCGGCCCGTTCGCGCCCGAGGTCTACCGCATGCCCATGAGCTACCCGTACCGCGAGGAGAACCCCTCGATCACCGGTGCCGAGGCCGCCAAGCGCGCCATCACCATGATCGAGAAGCAGATCGGCGGCGACCAGGTTGCCGCGATCATCATCGAACCCATCCAGGGCGAGGGCGGCTTCATCGTCCCCGCCGAGGGCTTCCTCCCTGCGCTGGCCGCCTGGGCCAAGGCCAACGGCGTCGTCTTCATCGCCGACGAGGTCCAGTCCGGCTTCTGCCGCACCGGCGAATGGTTCGCCGTCAACCACGAGGACGTTGTCCCGGACATCATCACCATGGCCAAGGGCATCGCCGGCGGCATGCCGCTCTCCGCGATCACCGGCCGTGCTGACCTGCTCGACGCCGTCCACCCGGGCGGACTGGGCGGCACCTACGGCGGCAACCCGGTGGCGTGCGCTGCCGCATTGGCCGCGATCGGGTCCATGGAGGAGTACAACCTCGCCGGACGCGCCCGCCACATCGAATCGCTCGCCACGGGACGCCTGCAGGAACTGCAGGCCGAACTGGCCGGCGCCGGGAAGTCCGTGATCGGCGACATCCGCGGCCGCGGCGCGATGCTGGCCGTGGAACTGGTCCAGGCCGGTTCCAAGGAGCCCAACCCGGAGCTGACCAAGGC
>NZ_JAKFFD010000164.1:0-105019 GCF_036675385.1 Pseudarthrobacter sp.
TGTTCGCACGAACGAGGGTAACTGCGCTGGGCATAAGCGTCCTCTTGCTGGAATGCACTGACCAATCCACCCTATCCGTCCTGATAAAGAGACAAACAGCACGGACCGTAGGCCGATCCCTCACCGGGCAGGTTCGAGCACGACGGTTCGAATACTCTTCGGCGCGATCGCGAACTAGGGTTTGAGCTCGAAGTAGCCCATCTCAAGATCATGCTCGATCTGAGTACGAACGTTCGCGATCACGTGCAGAAGGTCGTTGAAGTGGTAGACGACTGCCTGTAGCGCGGATTCGAGGCCTGCGTTCTCTAGGCGGGCCAGACGATCGTCGTCCTCGTGCAGGGCAATCCCGTAGATGTAATCCATCGCGACCAGATCGCTGCCAAGCAATTTGCAGGGGCCCAATCCGTTGTCCATTTCGAGGCGGCCCGAGTGAAAGATCGGGCCTGACGCCCCAATGCGCGGGCCGATGACTACCTGCGCCACGTGCTGCTTCAAGGAGCGCCTAGCCTTCGCCTGCTCAGGTGTGAGGAGGCTCTGAAGCGCAGTGACGATTTCTGGCAGATAGCAGTCCTCGCCAGGAGTGAAGAACACACGGCACTCAACGATTGTCGAGTCCACCATTCGCTTGTCGAGCCGCTGGTCTTCGACCCCGGTAATGCGCCACGTGTCTTCGTCAAGCCGCTGCCATGTGAGTTCGAGGAGTGGAATGTGACCACCCGCGTCCCGCAGGGCAGTGATTGGCTCACCCAATCCGGGGCTCGAACGTCTGAGGAACTTTGAGAGCTTGCGGCGGGCGTGGTCTTGAACGCTCGGAGGTGCTGCGGCCATACTCGGACCCTACCGTGTGCATCAGCGAAACAAGACGCTGGCGAGCCGTGGGGCGTTGCCGCAGGTGGATCCCTGAACGGGCGCACTTGTGGTTCGACCCACTGGTGTCTGGCGTTGGCCGAACGAGAGACCTATATCCCCAGGATTAATTTGGTGAGCCACTTAGGTTGGCTGATGAAGGGTGAATGGCTCGAGTTCAAACTGACGTTGTTGGTACATCGGCCAGCCATACGTTCCTGAAGAACGGGGCTAAGCGCCTTGTCCAGTTCGCAGTGAATATAGGTGCTCTCGGTGGTTGCCCAAGCAATACGCCTGGGTACGCCACGACCGTGACCCGGTTGTTGAGGCACGAGGAGCGAGGTTGCCCATGCGCTGTCGGCTTCGGAGCAATCGTCGTACAGAACCTCGCGAGCCCGTTCCGGATGAATACTGGTTGATCCGTCCTCGTTATGCCGGACGGCGTCGTTGACCAGTGCTGATGGCCCACCCAACATCGCGCCGCTTTCACCGGCCGCCGGTACGAACGCCGCAACATACAAGAGGTGTCTGACCCGTTCGAGGCCCGTGATGACAGATCCGCCGTACGAATGGCCAAGGACAATTGGCGTCAGGACGCACCCGTCGACTATCTCCTGTACGGCTGCAGTGTCCGCAGCTAGCGAGCCTCTGTGCAGACGAGGAACATGCACGCTGGCCCATTGGCGGCGCAGATCGTCCGCCAACCGGTCGAAGTGGGCCGGCTGATGCCACAATCCATGGACGAGTACGACTTCGATCCGCTGATTCATTCAGCCAGCCTACGTTTGGAGACGCATCAGTAGGTCATTGAGCTAACTGACGGGCCGCATGACCTGCCCGTAAGCCGGTCGGTTTACGGGCACAAGGGGTGACATTTAGCGCTGCGAAAATGCCGCCACTTATCCCTGCGATTCACAATTCCCGTAAGACCCGCCCGCAAAAATGCCCGGTGAAGGGAGGGCAAACGGGACATTCAAGACCTTGACCGGATTCCTCGACAGATAGGCGCGATTATCCACGAACGCCCACCTCAATGGTCACGAAGTCAAGCTCAGCAGTGGGAGGCTCGGTCCACGATCATCCCGTCTACCGAGCCATCGACTGCTCAGACGACGCCGCATGACCTCTTAGCCTGAAATTTCCGTACCGAACCTCCTCGGACCCCGAACGCACGCGCCACCGAGACTTGAGCAGGGGACTTCGGACATTCGCTACAGACGCGTCTTCGGCAAATGACACCAGCAGGTTGCCTCAGCCGGTCAGCTCAGGCTCAGTGCTTGCCGGCCACCCAGGCAGCGGCCTGGGCCAGTGACGGGTGCTGCCACTGGAAGCCGGCTGCTTCCAGTGCCGCCGGTTCCATCCGCTGGCTGGGAAGGATGAGTTCATCGGCCAGCTGACCCAGGACCAGGCGCAGGGCCGGTGACGGTACCCGGAAAAATGCCGGCCGGTGGAGCGCGGATGCCAAGGCGCCCACCAACGCGTTGACGTCAGCGCTTTCGGGGGCGCAGACGTTGACCGGTCCGTGGAGCCCGGAGTCCGCGAGGAACATAAATGCTGCGGCGACGTCCGGAAGAGTGATCCACGGCCAGTACTGCCGGCCGTGGCCGAGTGGACCGCCCACCCCGAGGCGAAGCAGCGGCAGCAGCCGGCCCAGCGCGCCGCCTGTGGGGCTGAGAACAACACCGGTGCGTGGTGTGACCACGCGGACGCCGGCCGGCGCCCGATGGGCGGCGGCCTCCCACTCGACGCAGATACGTGACAGAACACCCGTGCCCGGCGACGCGTTCTCCCGGAGCTGGGCGGACCCGGAATCGCCGTAGTACCCGGACGCCGACTGGCTGATAAACGTGCGCGGCGGGTCGTCAAGGGTGGCCATGGCCGCGGTCAGGGTGCCGGTGGCTGCCAAGCGCGAAGTCATCAGCTCGTCGATCCGGCGTCTGGTCCAGGGTCTGTCCCCGATCCCGGCACCGGAGAGGTTGACCACTGCGTCCGCGCCGGCCAGCGCCGCCGGATCCAGGCGGCGCGCTGCGGGGTCCCAGCGGATTTCGGCCGCGGACGTGGGCTCGCGTCGGACGAGCGTGGTCACGTCATGGCCGGCCTCTCGCAGCGTTGCGGACAAATGGGTCCCGATCAGCCCTGAGGCCCCGGCAATGACGATGTGCATGATCCATCTCACCACGGCCCGCACGCCGTCGGTACCTCCCCGGACCGTACCGGGAGTTGACTATGATCGAACGATGACTTCTTCGAGCTACTTCCGGTTTCCGCATGTCCACGGCGATCTGGTCACGTTTGTGGCAGAGGACGACGTGTGGATCGCGCCGCTCAGCGGCGGCCGCGCCTGGCGGGTTTCATCACTGCAGCTGCCCGCCCGCAATCCGCGGTTTACGCCTGACGGCAAACGGCTGGTCTGGACTGTCATCCAGGGAACCGCCCCGGAAGTGGTCTCGGCGGAGGTGGACGGCGGTGGCTACCGGCAACTGACGTATTTCGGCCACGCCACAACCAGGGTCAAAGGCTTCACCGCAGCCGGCGACGCAGTAGTGACCAGCGCGTTCCGCCAGGCTGAAAGCCGGCACACCTACGCTTACAGCGTCCCGGTCGACGGCGGGTCTGCTGAGGAGCTCCCCTTCGGACCCGTCGAATCCGTGGCCTTTGGTCCGGAAGTGGGGGACGAGCGGCCGGTTGTCCTGGCCAGCGTGCTCTCCCGTGAACCGGCCTGGTGGAAGCGGTACCGCGGCGGCACCGCCGGCAAGCTCTGGATTGACGCCGACGGAAACGGGGAGTTCGAGCGCCTGGTTCCCCACCTCGACGGAAACCTCGCAGATCCGATGTGGGTGGACGGGCGCATCGCGTTCCTGTCAGACCACGAGGGTTACGGAAACCTGTACTCGGTGCTGCCCGGCGGCGGCGATCTTCGTCGGCACACCGACCACGAGGACTTCTACGTCCGGCACGCGTCCACCGACGGTGGGCGGGTCATCTTCGAATCTGCCGGTGAGCTCTGGATCCTGCACGATCTGTCCTCTGCCGCGGTACGGCTGGACATCTCGCTGGGTTCCGCGTCGCAATCGCGTCGCCCAGGCCTGCTGAAAACCTCCAAACACCTTGGCACGGTGGTGCCGGATGACAGCGGCTCGGCCAGCGCAGTGGAGGCCCATGGGACCCTTCACTGGCTCCGTCACCAGGACGGCCCCTCCCGTATCGTCGAGGCCACCCCGGGTGTCCGGGCACGGCTCCCCAGGCCGCTCGACGGCGGCCGCCTCGCTTACGTCGCCGACCACGACGGCGTGGAGGCGATCTACATCAAGGAGATTGCCGCGCAGGTTCCCGATACCGTGGTCCCTGCCGTCACGGCAGCCCCGGCTGCCGTACCCGCTGCAGCTGCTCGGGACCAACTGGAAGCGCCACTGCCGCGCCCGGTTCCCGCGGCGGCATCGTCCGCACCGGTGACTGCCGACGTCGTTGTTTCGGTGCCTGATGACTCCCGGGCCGAGGACTCCCCGGCTGACGCCGCCCACGGCCCGTCGGAAGCCGACGTCGACGCAGGACGGGCCGGCCTGCCGACCCGCATCGCCTTCCCGAAGCCGTCACGCGCCAGCGCCCTGGAAGCTAGCCCCGATGGCCGGTGGCTTGCGGTGGGTACCTCCTTCGGGGATGTCTATGTGGCGGACACAGCCACCGGGGACCTGTCCCTCGTCACCAGCATCGGCGAGGGCAGCATCGCGGAACTCGCGTGGTCGCCTGACTCCCAGTGGCTTGCCTGGTCCGAACCTGTCACCTCGTTCGGCTCCCGGAGCCGGCTCCGGCTGGCCAATGCCGCGGACCTGGCGGGCGGCATCGTCGAGGTCACTGACGGCCGTTTCTGCGATGGGTCCCCAAGCTTCACGCCGGACGGTAAGTTCCTGGCCTTCCTGTCCAACCGCAGCTTTGATCCGGTGTATGACGGGCATTCGTTCGACCTGTCCTTCCCCAGCCCCATCAAGCCGTACCTGGTGGCACTGGCCGCCACGACGCCGTCGCCGTTTGGCCCCGCCGTTGACCTGTCCCCTGCCGCACACACGGACAGTGCGGATACGACGGACGCAGACGCCGCGGCAGGTCCCGCGGTCCGCGTGGATCCGGCCGGGCTGGCCCACCGGGTCATCGGCGTTCCGGTGCCGCAGGGCAACTACACGTCACTCACGTCAACGGAGGGTGCACTGCTATGGCTGGACTGGGCTCTGGCAGGCGTCACCGGCGACGGCAAAGCCAGCCAGGAAGACAAGGACGCCCGCCCCAGCCTGGTCCGGTTCGACCTTGCCCGCCGTAAGTCCGCCACGCTTGTGGAAGCCCTGGACAGCTACCGGCTCACCGGCGATGGCAAGAAAGTAGTGCTGGTCAACGACAAGCAGGTCAGCGTGGTTCCTTCTGCTGCCAAAGCCGATGAGGAATCCGGCCAGCTGGTCAAGGTGGACCTGGGGCGCATCCGCGTGATGATGGACCCCCTCAGCGTCTGGGGCCAGGCGTTCGACGAAGCCTGGCGCCTGCAGCGCGATTTCTTCTGGGCCGAAGACATGGCAGGACAGGACTGGGAGTCGATCCACAAGCGGTACCGTCCGATCGTTGACCGGTTGGGGTCCCACGACGACCTGGTGGACCTGCTCTGGGAGCTCCACGGCGAGCTGGGCACCTCGCACGCCTACGTTCGGCCCGCAGCCGTCACGGAAAACGGCAGTAACGGCCAGGGTCGGCTTGGCGCAGACTTCGCGTTCACACCGGCGGGCTGGGAGATCACCCGCATCCTGGCCGGGGAGTCCTCGGACCCGCTGGCCACCTCGCCGCTGACCCGGCCGGGCGCTGCCGCCATGGCCGGGGACGTAGTACTGGCTATCGACGGTGTGCCGCTGTCCGCCACGGTGAGCCCCGCAATGCAGCTGGTGGGCGCCGCCGGACGGGCTGTGGAGCTGACATTACGCAACGGAGCCGGGCATGGAGTGGAGGCAGGGGAGCAGCGGCGGATTGCTGTGATCCCGGTCAAGGACGAGGAGCGCCTGCGCTACCAGGAGTGGGTGGCCGCGAACCGCGGGATTGTCCGGGAGGCCTCCGGCGGGCGCTACGGGTACCTGCATATCCCGGACATGATGGCCAACGGCTGGGCGCAGCTGCACCGCGACCTGGACACCGAAACTGCCCTGGACGGACTCATCGTCGATGTCCGCCGGAACCGTGGCGGACACACGTCCCAGCTGGTGGCGGAGCTGATTGGCCGGAAGGTTACCGGCTGGAGCATGCCCCGCGGCGAACGTCCGCGGACCTACCCGCACCACGCCCCGCGGGGTCCGGTGATCATCCTCGCCGATGAATTTGCCGGGTCCGACGGCGACATCATCACCCAGGTCTCCAAACTGCGGGGGATCGGCCCGGTGATCGGCACGCGCACCTGGGGCGGCGTGGTTGGGATCGACAACAGGTTCTCCCTGGCCGACGGTACCGGGGTGACCCAGCCGCGGTACGCCACCTGGTTCGGCGGCGGCGTGGGCTGGTCCGTGGAAAACTATGGAGTGGACCCCGACATCGAAGTGCTCTACCCGCCGCACGCCTACGCCGCCGGTCGTGATCCGCAGCTGGAATACGGCATCGGTGCGCTCAAGGAAATGATCCAGGAGCTGCCCACCGACAAGCCCCCGGTCCGCGAAGGCTACCGCCGCCTGAAGCCCGCACCGCTGCCCGCCCGCCGGCACGGCGAATAAGGCCTGCCCGGCGCCAACAGAAACAAAGAAGGCCCTGCCCCGCCCGGATAGTCCGGGCGGGGCAGGGTCTGCTCTGTCTCAGGAGCCCTCAGCGTTCATAGCGAACGCGGCAGAGTCCTGGCTGGATCAGGACTGCAGGGTAGCGTCCAGGGTGATGTCGATGCTGGCCAGCGCGCCGGAAACCGGGCAGCCAACCTTGGCTTCGCTGGCGATCTTCTGGAATTCCTCTTCGGAGATGCCGGGAATCCTTGCGGACACCGTCAGGTGGCTGCCGGTGATGCCGGTGCCGGGAACGAAGGTCACGTCGGCCTTGGTGTTGACTTCTTCCGGAGCATGTCCGGCCTGGGCGAGCATATTGCTGAACGCCATCGAGAAGCAGCTCGCGTGCGCTGCGGCGATGAGTTCTTCCGGGCTGGTCTTGCCCTCGGCCGCTTCGGTGCGGGCCTTCCAGGTAACCTCAAATGTGCCCAGGCCGGAGCTGTCCAGCGTGGTCTGACCCGACCCCGTGATCAGGTCGCCGTTCCATACTGTGTGCGCGGTGCGTGTTGCTGCCATGTCCACTCCTCAAAGTCGGTTCGAACCGGGACCGGCCGTTGCCTGGCCCCGCCGGTTCCAATCCTAGGGATTGAGCGGCGGCCGTGCACAGGGTGTCCGCTCTCAGTGGATTGTGACTGGACAACCCAGCCGCGTGGCGCTCACCGCTAGGCCGTTAAAACAGCGACGGCGCCGCACCCCACAGAGGGGGGCGGCGCCGTCGTGAGCGGTTCAGCCGGCGTTCAGTTCCACATCGTGGCGATGGCCACGTTAAGCAGTGCAAGTCCGCCAACTCCGTGGGCCAGGCCCTTGCTGATGTCCTCGCCCTTTTTGTATTTGCGGCGGCCGATGAAAGCCAGCACGCCGACGGCCAGGGCGATCGCGAACTTGATGCCCAGCTTGAAGTAATTCGCGTCCATGTCCAGGGACGGGATCAGGCCCATCAGCACGATGCCGGTGATGAGCTGAAGAGCTGCGCCGTCGAACTGCCGGGGGTGGACCGTGGGGGTTTTCATGTTCCCGATCCAGATTCCGACGATCATGGCGGCGCCGACGATGTGCAGGAAGACCACGATGTTGTACACGATAATCATGCGACCAGTCTACGCAGGGGTTCTACATCATGTAGTAAGGCCGGCCGCAGAGTTTCTGTGTCGGCGGATTCAGCGCTGCGCCTTAAACCGCGACGGCGGCGCACGCCTTCCGGTGGTTTCCCACCGGCGCGTGCACCGCCGTCGTTCGGTTCTGGCCTGGGGCTAGAGTCCCAGGTCGGCCTCGAAGGCGCCTTCTTCAAGGCGGGCCTTCAGGGTCTGGAGGAAGCGGCCTGCATCCGCGCCGTCCACCAGGCGGTGGTCGTACGTGAGGGACAGGTACATCATGGAGCGGATGGCGATCGAGTCGTCACCGTTCTCATCGGCCACCACCACGGGGCGCTTGACGATCGCGCCCGTGCCCAGGATGCCGACCTGAGGCTGGTTGATGATCGGGGTGTCGAACAGGGCGCCGACCGAACCGATGTTGGTGATGCTGAACGTTCCGCCGGACAGTTCGTCCGGGCCGATCTTGCCGTCGCGGGTGCGCCCGGCAACGTCGGCGATCTTGGCGGCCAGTCCGGCCAGGTTCAGGTTGCCGGCATCGGTGACGACCGGAACCAGGAGGCCCTTGTCCGTGTCCACTGCGATCGCCAGGTGCTCGGCGTTGTGGTACGTGATTTCCTGCTTGTCCTCGTCGTACGCAGCGTTGAGCTTGGGGTGCTGCTTGAGGGCCTCGGCCACGGCCTTGGCAATGAACGGCAGGAAGGTGAGCTTGACGCCGTTCTGGGCCAGGAACGAGTTCTTGGCCTTCAGGCGGAGCTTGGCCACCTTGGTCATGTCCACTTCATGCACCTGCGTGAGCTGCGTGGAGATTTCGAGGGATTCGCGCATACGGCGGGCGATGACCTGCCGGATGCGGGGAGCCTTTTGCGTGGTGCCACGCAAGGAGGAGGCAGCCGGACCGGCCGGGGCGGCGGCCGGCTTGGCCGGTGCAGCTGCCGGGGGAGCGGCCTTGGCTTCTGCCGCGGCGAGGACGTCCTGCTTGCGGATGCGCCCACCGACGCCGGTTCCGGACAGTGATGCGACGTCCACGCCGCGCTGGTTGGCCAGCTTCCGGACCAGGGGAGTCACGTAGCCGGACTCGCCGCCGGCAGCAGGCTCGGCCGCGGGTGCCGGGGCCGTAACGGGAGCAGGGGCAGCTGCCGCAGCAGGTGCCGCCGGAGCAGCCTCTGCCTTGGGTGCTTCGGGTGCCGGTGCGGCTGCCGGGGCCGGTGCGGCAGGCGCGGCGGCGGGTGCCGGCGCTGCTGCTGGTGCCGGTGCGGAGGCTGCGGGGGCTGCCGCGCCGGAGCCGATGACAGCGAGGACGGCGCCAACTTCGGCGGTTTCGTCTTCGTTGACCCGGATTTCCTGCAGCGTTCCCGCGACGGGGGACGGGATTTCGGTGTCAACCTTGTCCGTGGATACCTCGAGCAGCGGTTCGTCCACTGCAACGGAGTCGCCCACGGCCTTCAGCCAGCGGGTGACGGTTCCTTCGGTGACGCTTTCGCCCAGTGCCGGGAGGGTGACGTCGTGGCTTTCGCCGTCCGAAGCTGCGGGTGCAGCCGCTGCGGGAGCTTCTGCAGCCGGTGCTTCTGCGGCCGGGGCCTCTTCGGCCGGTGCCTCTGCAGCCGGTGCGGCGGGGGCTTCCTCGGCCGGTGCTGCTGCTTCGGGGGCTGCGCCGCCGCCGGAGCCGTCGCCGATACGGACCAGGGGAGCGCCTACTTCAGCGGTCTCGTCTTCGGCTACGAGGATTTCCTCGATGATGCCGGCAATCGGAGAGGGGATTTCGGTGTCTACTTTGTCGGTGGAGACCTCGAGCAGCGGTTCGTCCACCTCTACCCGGTCACCTACCTGCTTGAGCCAGCGGGTGACGGTTCCTTCGGTGACGCTCTCACCGAGGGCGGGCAAGTTAACGGATTCAGACATGTCGTCCCCGTTCTCCTTATTGATCTTTTGTGCGGATGATGGCTGGCTTGTTCGAGCTTAGTGCACCCGGCGGGTCACGCCGGGTGCACCAAGCCCTGTTGTCTTGCTGTGCTGCTGGCTGTAATTAGCCGTGAAGCGGGCGACCGGCCAGGGCCATTGCGGCCTCGCCGAGTGCCTCGTTCTGCGTCGGGTGCGCGTGGATGAGTCCGGCAACATCTTCCGGGTAGGCTTCCCAGTTGACGATCAGCTGGGCTTCGCCGATCTGCTCGCCGACGCGGGTGCCGATCATGTGGACGCCAACAACCGGGCCGTCTTTTTCGCGGACGAACTTGATGATGCCGCCCGTGCCCAGAATGGCGCTCTTGCCGTTTCCGGCCAGGTTGTATTCCGTGCTTTCAACCTTGTCTTCGCCGAACTTCTCCTTGGCGGCCTTCTCGGAGTATCCCACCGAGGCAATCTCGGGATCGCAGAAGGTGACCTTGGGGACGTTGATGTCGTCGACAACCACGGGCTTCATGCCGGCGATTTCTTCGGCGACGAAGATGCCCTGCTGGAATCCGCGGTGTGCCAGCTGCACGCCGGGAACGATGTCGCCGACGGCGTAGACGTTGCCGACGCCGGTGTGGAGGCGTTCGTTGGTGATGACAAAGCCGCGGTCAATGGTGACGCCCGCTTCTTCGAACCCCAGGCCCGCCGTGGACGGTCCCCGTCCGACAGCCACGAGCAGAAGGTCCGCTTCGAAGGTCTTGCCGTCCACCAGGGTGACCTTGACGCCGTCGTTGTCCTGCTCGACGCCCTGGAAGAAGGTGCCGGTGTTGAACTTGATGCCGCGCTTCTTGAAGGTGCGCTCCAGGACCTTGATGATCGAAGCGTCCTCGTTGGGTACCAGGGAAGGCAGGCCCTCAACGATGGTGACGTCCACGCCGAAGGACTTCCATACTGAAGCGAATTCAACGCCGATGACGCCGCCGCCCAGGACGATGACGCTCTTGGGCACGTAGTCCATCTTCAGGGCTTCGTCAGAGGTGATCACGCGGCCGCCGATTTCCAGGCCCGGAAGGGAGCGCGAGTAGGAGCCGGTGGCGAGGACGATGTTCTTGCCCTTGTAGGCCGTGCCGTTCACGGTGATGGTGTCCGGGGCCGTGAGCTTGCCTTCGCCCTCAATGACGGTGATGCCCTTGCCCTTGATCAGACCCTGCAGGCCCTTGAACTTACCGGCAACGATGCCGTCCTTGTAGGCGTTCACGGCTGTCATGTCGATGGACTGGAGCTCCACGTTCACGCCGTACTTGGCGCCGTCGCGGGCGTGGTCGGCAACTTCTGCGGAGTGCAGCAGGGCCTTGGTGGGGATACAGCCGTTGTGCAGGCAGGTGCCGCCCAGTTTGGCCTTCTCAACCAGACCAACGGTCAAGCCAAGCTGTACGGCACGCAGGGCCGTGGCGTATCCGCCGCTGCCGCCACCTAGTACCAGGATGTCGAATTCTTGCGCAGTTGCCTGATCGGCCACTTAGACGCTCCCTCGCGTGAACGATGACGCGATCGTGCGCATCATCTGGTCTTGGAACTTGTACTGCCGTGATTATGTCAGCAGGCAGGTTCTCGTGCATTTGTGACTACCGGGGTTCACCTTAGCGAACCCCTCATCCATGCTCCACCTTGGCGCCGCCTTTGTGGGGCGCTTGTGTCGAGTGTCACGCGGCCATGTGGCCAACGGATCACGGCCGGTTCTGCGGTCGCAGGTCAACGGCCGCGTGACAACTCAACAGCACAGGTCAGGGTTCCCCTGGGGTCAGGCGGCAGCCGCCAGGATGTCCTCCACGTAGGCAACCAGTGTGCGGACCGTGCAGCCCGTGCCCTGCTTGTGGGTGTAGCCGTAAGGGCTTCCGTTGTTGAAGGAGGGGCCGGCGATGTCGATGTGCGCCCAGGGGATCTGCTCCCCGTCTTTGGCCTTGCCCACAAACTCGCGCAGGAAGACAGCCGCGGTCATCATGCCGCCGTGACGCTCACCGATATTGGCGAGGTCGGCCACCTGGGAGTCGATGCTCGGGCGCAGTTCCTCCGGCAGCGGCATGGGCCACACCAGCTCGCCCGCACGGTCGGCGGCGGCCTTGAGCGGTCCGGTGACACTGTCAGAGCCCATCACGCCGGCGGTCCTGTTGCCGAGGGCGATGAGCTGCGCACCGGTGAGGGTGGCGACGTCGATGATGGCGTCAGGGTATTCGAGGCTCGCTGCGACGATGCCATCTGCCATGACCAGGCGGCCCTCGGCATCGGTGTTCAGCACCTCAACGGTCTTGCCGCCGAACATGGTAAGGACATCCGCCGGCCGTGAGGCCGCACCGGAGGGCATGTTTTCCGCGATGCAGAGCCAGGCGGTCGCCTTCACCGGCAGGCCAAGTCCCGCGATGGCGAGCACAGTATTAAGTACGACGGCGGCGCCCGCCATATCGCTCTTCATGTCACCCATGCCAAGGGCCGGCTTGATCGAAATTCCGCCGGTGTCGAACGTGATGCCCTTGCCCACCAAGGCGATTTTTGCGGTGGCCTTTGCAGGGGCGTATTCGACCTTCACCAGGCGGGGCTGGCGCGTGGACCCCTTGCCCACGCCCATGATGCCGCCGAAGCCTTCCTTTTCCAGGCGCTTTTCGTCCCAGACCGTGACTTTAACAGGCAGGCCCTTGGACAGTTCCTTGGCGGCCTCGGCGAAGGATTCGGGGTAGAGGTGGCTGGGCGGCTGGTTGACCAGGGACCGAGTGGCGTTGACGGCTTTGCCGATCAGGCCTGCCCGCGTCAGCGCAGAGCGGAGCGCATCATTGGCGGTAACGTCCGTGTAGATCACTGCGTTGCGGACCGGATCCTTCAGCCCGTCGTTGGACGACCGGTACTCGGTGAACGAATAGGCTCCCAGGGCGGCACCTTCGGCGACCGCCGCGACGTCGGCGACTCCCGCCGTCGGGAGCGCGAGGACAACGGTGGGCAGGCCGCTGAGCTGGCGGACGGCAGAACCTGCGGCACGCCGCAGGGCCTCTTCGGTCAGCGGGCGGCCAGCGGCCACCTTGCCGACGCCGGCGAGGACCAGGACCCCGGAACCCGTTTCCGGCAGGCCGGGCAGCCGGACGACCTGGTCAGCGGCGCCGGTGACGCCCAGGACCTTCAGGGAGTCTGTGAGCGCTTCAGCCGATTTTGCGGTCAGCGGATTCTCAAGCAGGACGGGGCCGTCCGTTCCCTGTCCCACGCCGATGACAACGGCGTCACTGGGGGTCCTCTTCAGGTCCTTGGCGAGGGTACTAAGGTTGATTTCAGTATTCTTGACCACGGGGTAAGTCCTCAATTCTCGAAAAGGCTGTTCGCGCTGGTATGGATGTCAGGCGCTCGGCCATGGAAATCCGGCGGCCGTCCGATCGGGACGTCGCCGGGGTGCCGGTAAACCCGTCCGGCGGGCCATTCACGATCGTAGCCGCTGCGGGCCGCGGCAGCGGAATCTCCTGAGACCTGCGCCACACCCGCTGGCGGAATTCAGGGGTGCCTGGCCGCGTTGTACAAGATATTCACCCGACTCCTTGAAAGGACGACGCCGTGCTTGAACGGATTTCCGGTTCCCTGCTGGACCCCGATGCGCTCTATGCGAGCAACATCGAGCTGTTCCACAGCCCGGCGCTCCGCGGGCTGAACCTGGTGATGGGTTTCACCGGCTTCGCCGATGCCGGCCACGTGGTGAGGCAGATCAATGCGGAGCTCCTGGACACCCTCGACGCCGAGCCGGTGGCGGTGTTTGACGCCGACCAGCTCATCGACTACCGGTCGCGGCGGCCCCACATCTCCTTTGTGGAGGATCACTTGCAGGACTATCAGCAGCCGAAGCTGGCGCTGTACAAGCTGACGGACGGGCTCGGCAGCCCCTTCCTGCTGCTGGCCGGTTTTGAACCCGACCTTCAATGGGAGCGGTTCGCGCGCGCCGTCGTCGGCATTGTGGAAAAGCTGGACGTGAACCTCGTGACCTGGATCCACTCCATTCCCATGCCGGTGCCGCACACGCGCCCGGTAGGTGTGACAGTCCACGGCAACCGTCCGGAACTGATCGAGGGCATCTCGGTCTGGAAGCCCACCGTTGACGTTCCGGCGGCCGTGGGCCACATTCTGGAGCTGCGGCTGATGGAAGCCGGGCGCAATGTTGCCGGCTACGTGATCCACGTTCCGCACTACCTCGCTGAGGCGGAGTACCCGCCGGCCGCCGTAGCCGGACTCGAATTCCTCGGTGCCGCTACGTCCCTGATGCTGCCGGCGGACCGGCTGCGCGAAGCGGGCCGGGAAGTGGGCCGCCAGATCGCCGAGCAGGTGGCCGCCTCCGACGATGTGCAGCAGGTGGTCACCCGGCTGGAGGAGCGCTACGACGAGAAGGCCGAAGGCACCGTCCGGCGCTCCCTCCTGGCCGATGAAAATGACGAACTGCCCAACGGGGACGAACTGGGCGCGGCAGTGGAGGCCTACCTGGCCCGCGAGAACCCGCACCCGTAGCCCGCCCCGCGGCGTCCGCCTGGCAGACGCTTGCCCTGGTCCGGGCAGCAGCCCGGGCATAATGAGGGGGTGACTGCACCCCGAGCCTGGCTGATCTGGACCATCGGCATCTTCGCCTACCTTGTGGCCGTCTCCCAGCGCACGTCATTCGGTGTGGTGGGACTTGAGGCCACCGAGCGGTTCCATGCCGGCGCGTCCGCCATCTCCTTCTTCACAGTGCTGCAGTTGCTGGTCTACGCCGGCCTGCAGATCCCCGTGGGCCTGCTGGTGGACAGATTCGGCTCGCGCGCCATGATCGCCGGTGGAGCCGTCCTGATGGGTCTTGGCCAGCTCCAGTTGGCCTTCGCCGACACCATCCCCGGCGGTGTGGCGGGGCGGGTTCTGGTGGGCGCCGGGGACGCCATGACCTTTATTTCCGTGATCCGCCTGATTCCGTTGTGGTTCGCGCCGGCCAGGGTTCCCCTGGTCACCCAGCTGACGGGCATGTCAGGCCAGCTCGGGCAGCTTTTCAGTGTGCTTCCCTTCGCCTTTGTCCTGCATTCCTTCGGCTGGACCTCCGGTTTCCTGATGCTGGCGGGCATGGCGGGCATGGCGGTTGTCCTGGTGCTGGTGCTCTTGAAGGACCACCCGCCCGGTGCGCCCGCGCCGCAGGCGCAGCAGGGGTTGAAAGCCACAGGCGCCTCGCTCGCGCGGGCCTGGCGCCAGCCGGGCACCCGGCTGGGGATGTGGAGCCACTTCACCATCCAGTTCAGCGGCACCGTCTTCGCCATGACCTGGGGATATCCGTTCCTGATCTCGGGGCAGGGCCTGGATGCCGGAACCGTGGCCGGCCTGATGACCTTGTATGTTGCGGCGGCGATGGCGGTGGGCCCCTTCATTGGGCAGTTTGTCTCCCGCCACCCGCTTCGCCGGTCAACGATGGTCCTGCTCATCGCCGGCGCCACGGCCGCTGCCTGGGCCGCGGTGCTGCTGATGCCTGGCCGTTCCCCGCTATGGCTGCTGGCGTGCCTGGTGGTCGTCCTGGCCATCGGGGGGCCTGGCTCGATGATCGGGTTTGATTTCGCACGGACGTTCAATCCGGCGCACAGGATCGGAACCGCAACGGGCATCGTGAACGTGGGCGGCTTCATCGCGGCCCTCGTGGCCATCTTCCTGATCGGCCTGGTGCTGGACGTCCTGCTGGCCAGCGGCTATTCCGACGGCGTCCTGTACGGGCTGGAACCGTTCCGGATCGCACTCAGCGTACAGTTCCTGCTGCTGGGCTTTGGCGCCGCCATGACGATTGTCTGTCGGCGCAAAGTGCGGCGCCAGATGGCAGCGCAGGGTGTTGTGGTGCCGCCGCTCCTTCGGGCCATGGCGCAGCAGCGGCGGGCGAACCAGCGTCGCCGGCCGTCCGTGTCCAAGGACCGCGCGGGCAAAGACTGACACCTTTCCTGCACAGGCAGGTTATTCACATACGGTAAGTTGGCGCTTCACCGCGGCTCGCGCGGCGCCAAAGCTGGAACCATGAAACCTTCAGAACACCTGACCGTCCGAGGCCCTGAAGACATCCTCGGGTTCATTCCGCATTCCCTGGGCTACTGGCCGGCCGACAGCCTGGTTGCGATGACCCTGCAGGGGAACCGGCTGGGAGCAACCCTGAGGCTGGATCTTCCCGGCCCGGAAACCCTCGCGGACCCGCGGGACTACGCCCGCACGGTGCGCGACTACCTCCTGGCTGACGAGAATGCCGATGCCGCCCTGCTGGCCTGTTTCACCAACGACGGCTGGATGGAACCACCTGGAACATACCGCGGGCTGTTGGATGCACTTCAGATGGTTCTAGGGGCCGCGGGGATGCCGGTGCGGGACGCCTGGTATGTCGGCGACGCCTTCTGGCGTGAGGCTTTTTGCACCGATCCGTCCTGCTGCCCCTCGCCGGGCCGGTCTGTTCAGGCGATCCGGGACAGCATGCTTAATGCCGAGATGGTCTTCCGCGGCAGCAGCGTCGGGCCCGCGCCGGAGGACGGGGCGCATCCTCCACCCCTGCTTTCCGGCGAGGACCGGGCAGCCGTCCTTGCCTCTGAGGCCACGTGGGCGGCACAGCTGGACCGGCGACGGGGGAGCAGGGAACAGTTCGGCCAGCTGATGGCCCAGTGGGAGGCCCTGCTGGCCAATGAGCCTGGGCCTCTGCCCGTCAATGACGTTGCCTTCCTACGCGCGTCGCTCCGGGTGCCCGCCTGGCGTGACGCCGTCCTGGTGATGGCCGCCGCCGGTCAGGCGGCTGCCCTGGCGGGTGCCGAGATGTTCGGGATCTTCGATGTCGGCTGCATCCTGGCTCCGGTGGGGCCCGTACTCCCGGGTCCCATACCATCCGGACTTCCAGCGCCGGGAGCCGGACTGGCAGTACGGGAGCCTGCCGGAACAGGTGCTACCGGACCCCGTACTCGCAGCATGCCTGGCATTCCAGGATATGGCGAAGTCCTGTTGGGACTGGACCCGGTGGTTCCCGCCTGGCACACCCTTAACAGCCTGGACAATGTGCTGGAGCAGCTGTCGGCGTGCGGCGGGCAGGCCGGTGCAGCCGCGCTGACCGGGCGTGGGTGGATCGCGTGGTGCAGGGGGAGGGGCTCCTACGCTGCTGCGTACCTCGGCCGCGCCCTTGACGAGGAGCCAGGCTACCGGCTCGCCGAACTCATGCTGGAGCTGGTCCGGCGCGGCACCCTCTGCGGCTGGGCTGCACGGAAGGAGGCCGCCTGGCGGAAATTCGAACCGGATGCAGCCTGACCGGATTCCGCCTGACCGGTTTGGATGGGGGCAGCGTTGAGGTCGGGTTTGGGAAAACCGTGAGACAATGGTTGCCGAGACCCGGTTGGGTCCGTGAATCAAGTGCATGTGATGAAGCCCAGTCGGGAACATTACAGCCGCCCCGGCAGTTCTACTTGTAGACTCTGCCGGCCGTGGTTGCACCTGATATTCATCACGGACTTGACAGGGTCATAGTGGTGTTGCCCGTATGGTGATTCCACAGACCGCCGCTAGAAAGGTTTTCTGTGACCCCGTCTTCCGCGAAGAAGGAACCCGCCGCCCAGGACGATTTGTCCCCTGAGGCGAAGCAGGCTGTAACGAACGCCAAGCGAGCAGCGACGCGGGCAGCCAACAAGGCCATCAAGGATGCCTCCGGTGACACCGGTTTGGACGGCAAGCCTGAGCCCAAGAAGCGCGGGCCCAAGCCCGGCGCCAAAGCCGCTGCCGAAGCAGCCGGAAAATCAGCCCGCGGCGCATCGGACGATGATGAGGACATTGAGGAGGACCTCGACGACATCAACATCGCCGACGACAGCGAGATCAACGCCGCCAAGGCCGCATCAGCAGCCACCGGCAAGGGTTTTGTCTACTCGGATGCCGATGATGACGACGCCCCTGTCCAGCAGGTGATGTCGGCCGGCGCCACGGCTGACCCCGTCAAGGACTACCTCAAGCAGATCGGTAAGGTTGCGCTGCTCAATGCCGAGCAGGAAGTTGACCTCGCGCTCCGGATCGAAGCCGGACTCTTCGCCGAAGAGAAAATCAACGCCGACGACGGCTCGATGGACCCCAAGTTCAAGCGTGAACTTGAGTTCGTCATCCACGACGGCAAGCGCGCCAAGAACCACCTGCTCGAAGCCAACCTCCGCCTCGTGGTGTCGCTGGCCAAGCGCTACACCGGCCGCGGTATGCTGTTCCTGGACCTCATCCAGGAAGGCAACCTGGGCCTGATCCGCGCTGTCGAGAAGTTCGACTACACCAAGGGCTTCAAGTTCTCCACGTACGCCACGTGGTGGATCCGCCAGGCCATTACCCGCGCCATGGCAGACCAGGCCCGCACCATCCGCATCCCGGTGCACATGGTTGAAGTCATCAACAAGCTGGCCCGCGTGCAGCGCCAGATGCTTCAGGACCTGGGCCGCGAACCCACGCCCGAAGAGCTGGCCCTCGAACTGGACATGACTCCCGAGAAGGTCGTCGAGGTCCAGAAGTACGGCCGCGAACCGATCTCCCTGCACACCCCGCTGGGTGAAGACGGTGACTCCGAGTTCGGTGACCTCATCGAGGATTCCGAGGCCGTGGTTCCCGCCGATGCCGTGAGCTTCACGCTCCTGCAGGAGCAGCTGCACTCCGTCCTCGACACCCTGTCCGAGCGCGAAGCCGGCGTGGTGGCCATGCGTTTCGGCCTCACCGACGGCCAGCCGAAGACTTTAGACGAAATCGGCAAGGTCTACGGTGTTACGCGTGAGCGCATCCGCCAGATCGAATCCAAGACCATGTCCAAGCTCCGCCACCCGTCACGGTCGCAGGTGCTGCGGGACTACCTGGACTAGATCAGGACTCAGGCAGCGCGGGTCTCCTTCCGCCCGTCATCTTCGGATCGATGGGCGGAAGGGGACCCGCGTTTTCCTGTCTGGGGCTTCATGGTAAGTTCACGACAAATGAGGACCCCTCCGGCTGGAGGGGTCCTCATTGAGGTGTATCAGGTTGTGGTGCGCCTGGTCAGTCGACGGACACGGGAGCCTTCTCGTGAAGCCTGCCCGTCTCGTCGTGCCAGTCTGAGCTCAACGGCCTCAGCGTGGCCTCGATTGCACGGGCATGGTGGCCGCAGAACAGCAGCTCACCGCCGGAGGACTCGAGTACAACGCGGACATATGCCTGAGCCCCGCAACGATCGCACCGGTCCAGTGCGTTGAGTGTGCGGTCTGCCACTGCTGTTGTCATGTCGGCCTCCTTAGTAGATCTGTATGTCCATATAACCAGTATTCGTACCAATCCCATCGCAAGGACGGGTCAAGTTCGCTGTCCGCGTAGCCACAAGAATTGATCAAGCCCGCCGGTTTCGGTTACGGAAAGATAACGAGTGGCCTTGCCCACAGCCCGGAGCAAGTGTGGCAGCCCTCTGTCTGCTGCCGCGCCGACTAGGCTTGATGGAGCGCCCGCAGCGCCAGCTGTTCCGTCACTGAAGGAGTTCACAACCCGTGGCACCAAGTTCTGATTACACCGCCCGGCACCTTTCTGTCCTGGAGGGCCTCGAAGCCGTCCGCAAGCGCCCCGGCATGTACATCGGTTCCACCGATTCGCGCGGGCTGATGCACTGCCTCTGGGAGATCATCGACAACTCGGTGGACGAAGCGCTTGCCGGATTTGGGCACGACATCAAGATCATCCTGCACGCGGACAACTCGGTGGAAATCCACGACGACGGCCGCGGCATCCCCGTGGACATGGAGCCCAAGACGGGGCTCACCGGCGTCGAGGTGGTCTTCACCAAGCTCCATGCGGGCGGCAAGTTCGGCGGCGGATCCTATACGGCCTCCGGCGGCCTGCACGGCGTGGGCGCCTCCGTGGTGAACGCCCTGTCTGCGCGCCTGGACGTTGAAGTGGACCGCGGCAGCAAGACCTACAAAATGTCGTTCCGCCGCGGCGAGCCTGGGCGCTTCAAGGACCAGGGATCCAAGCTGGACCCGTCCGCGGTATTTGCGCCGTTTGTGGACGGCTCGGTGCTGGATGTGGTGGGCAAGGCGAAGCGTGGTGTGACCGGGACCCGGATCCGCTACTGGGCGGACCGACAGATTTTCACGCCGGACGCCAAGTTCTCCTATGACGAACTGGCCGCACGGGCACGGCAGACCTCCTTCCTGGTACCGGGACTCAAGCTCACCGTCCGCGATGAGCGCAGGCTGGCCGGTACCCCCGGTGAGGCAGCCGGCCACGAAGAGGTGTTCCACCACGACGGCGGCCTGTCCGAGTTCGTCGAGTTCCTCGCCGCCGATCCCGCCGTGACCGACGTCTGGCGGCTGCACGGCTCAGGCAAATTCAAGGAAACCGTGCCGGTACTCGACGAACGGGGCCACAGCCAGCTCGCCGAGGTTGAACGTGACTGCGAAGTGGACGTGGCTCTGCGGTGGGGCATCGGCTATGACAGCACCGTCCGCAGCTTCGTCAACATCATTGCCACGCCCAAAGGCGGAACCCACCAGTCGGGCTTCGAGCAGGCGCTGGTCAAGACGTTCCGGAAAGCAGTGGAGGCCAACGCCCGCAAGCTGAAGGCCGGCAACGACAAGATCGAGAAGGATGACATCTTCGCCGGCCTGACAGCTGTCCTGACGGTCCGGCTGGCCGAACCGCAGTTCGAAGGGCAGACGAAGGAAATCCTGGGCACCTCCGCCGTCCGCGCCATCGTCGCGAAGGTGGTGGAGCAGGAGATCACCGCAAAGCTGAATTCGGCCAACCGGAACGACAAAGCCCACTCAGCGCTGCTGCTGGAAAAAATCGTCAGCGAGATGAAGTCCAGGATTTCCGCGCGCGTGCACAAGGAAACCCAGCGGCGCAAGAATGCCCTGGAAACCTCGTCCATGCCCACCAAGCTGGCCGACTGCCGGACGGACGACGTCGACCGTTCCGAACTCTTCATCGTGGAAGGCGACTCCGCACTGGGTACCGCCAAGCTGGCGCGGTCCTCGGACTTCCAGGCGCTGCTGCCCATCCGCGGCAAGATCCTGAACGTGCAGAAGGCGTCCGTAGGGGACATGCTGTCCAACACGGAGTGCGCTGCGCTGATCCAGGTGGTGGGTGCGGGATCCGGACGCAGCTTCGACATCAACGCGGCCCGGTACGGCAAGGTCATTCTCATGACCGACGCCGACGTCGACGGCGCCCACATCCGGACCCTGCTGCTGACACTCTTCTTCCGGTACATGCGCCCCATGATCGACGCCGGACGGGTCTATGCTGCCGTGCCGCCGCTGCACCGGGTGGAGGTCATCAACGCCGGGCAGAAAGCCAACGAGATGATCTACACCTACTCGGAGGCGGAACTCCACGTGCTCCTGGCCCGGCTGGCCAAGGAAGGCAAGCGCTACAAGGAACCGATCCAGCGGTACAAGGGCCTGGGCGAGATGGACGCCGGACAGCTTGCCGAGACCACCATGGACCCGCGGCACCGGACGCTGCGCAAGGTGGGGATCGAGAACGCCAAGCATGCCGAAGACACGTTCGACCTGCTGATGGGATCCGATGTTGCCCCCCGCAAAGACTTCATCATCGCCGGCGCCTCCAGCCTGGACCGGGAGCGGATCGACGCCTGACGTCTCACGCCGGGGGGATCAGCCCAGCAGGCCCGGCACGATCAGCAGGGCGGTGGGCACGGCCAGGAGCAGGGCGGAGCCGGCAAGCACCATCCCGCGGGCGGCGGCAGGCAACTGCGGCTCAGGGGACAGCAGCCGGCTGACCCGGGAGATGGTGGTCCGGGCAGAACCTGAGACGGCGCCGGTGGGCGCCTCAAGCCCGTCCAGGGCAAGGCCGGGGTGCGCGGACGGCATGGCGGCGGCCGCCATGCTTCCCGCCATCCCCGCCCCCATCCCTGCCGTCATACCCGCCGCCATACCTCCGGTGGAACCGCTGGCAACAATGGCGATCGCCTTGATGAGCGTGGCCTTGCTTTCCGTCTTCAGCGCGACGTCGTCCGCCAGCATTTCGATGAGCGAGTTCACCGCCTCCTGAGCGAGGCGGGTGGTGGGCAGCCAGGGGAGCGCCTGGCGCCACGCGGCAAACGCCCAGAGCAGGAGATGGTGGCGCTGGTTGAGGTGGGCATTCTCGTGGCTCAGGACGGCCCGCAACTCAGCCGGCTCCAGCGCGGCCATCAGGCCATCCGAGAGCACCGTGACGGAGCGGGCCCCGCCGGGCAGGCAATAGGCGACGGGTGAATCGTGGCTGATGACCACCGTGCGGGCCGCGTCGACGGACGGTGCGGCCAATAGGGCCAGGAGTTCCCGGTGCCGACGCCGCTGCCGTTCGATCTTGTAGTAGGTCAGCAAGAGGGTGAAGACCAGGTGGGCGGTGAGCAGCGCCGCGGCGGACAGGGCGAACAGATGCCAGAAGCCCAAGGCCGTGGTGGGCGCGTTGAAGAGGACCATATCAGCCAGCCCGCGAAGCCCGGAGATGAGGTTGTCTCCGATCGGTTCAAGCCCGTAGACCAGCATGGCGCCGATCATGGACAGCCCGCCCGCAAGTGCTATGGCCTGCCACAGCAGCATGGCCGTGAACGGTGACCGGGCAGGCCACGAGGCACGGGAAAGCAAGATAGGCACTGGCCACGCCAGGACTATCGCGAGGACCGCCAGAAGGTACGAGGTCCAGAACATGGTCCGCTAGATGTGGCCAAGCAGCTTGCGCAGTGTTTCCGCTTCACTGTCCGTCACGGAGCCGATGAACCGTGCCAGCACGGCTTCACGGTCAGGCGCTGAGCCCAGCACTTCATGCATCAGCTCCGCCGTGTGGTCTTCCCTGCTGGAAACGGCCTGGTAGCGGTGCGGACGCATACCGCGTTCCCGCTCCACAAGGCCCTTCTTCTCAAGCCGTGAGAGGACGGTCAGGACCGTTGTGACGGCAAGCTCCTTGCCCTCATGCCCGGCAGCATCGCCTTTTGCCTCGGTGGTTGTTGCCAGTCTGTCGCGCAGGGTATTCGCGGTGGCTGCTTCGTGGCCCGCCCAGAGCAGATCCATCACTGCCCGTTCCAGTTCGCCAAGACTTGCCATTGCAATACTTCCTTCGATTTCCCCGCACCGGGCCGTTGACGGCCGCGGTGACTGCACCATGCGCTACAGATACAAGAACAAATTTACCTGTTTTTCGCCAAAGTTTCTACGTACGGTAGAACACTCGGCGCGCCGCGGCCTTGTGGGAGCCACTTTCAGGTGGAACTGTTGGTTTTACAGTGCCCGCCGCATTGTTCTACACTCTGTAGAAGTCAAAGTTCTACGTCACGTAGAAAAATTGCACCGCCAACCCGAGGGACTGCTGTGGAAGCTCTGGAAATCGCACGCTGGCAATTCGGCATCACCACCGTCTACCACTTCATGATGGTGCCGCTCACCATCGGGCTGGGCCTGGTGGTGGCCGTGATGCAGACGATCTGGCACCGCACCGGCAAGGTGGAATACCTCCGGATGACCAAGTTCTGGGGCAAGCTCTTCCTGATCAACTTCATCATGGGCGTGGCCACCGGCATTGTGCAGGAGTTCCAGTTCGGCATGGCCTGGAGCGAGTACAGCCGCTTCGTGGGAGACGTGTTCGGGGCGCCGCTGGCCCTGGAGTCGCTGCTGGCCTTCTTTGTTGAGTCCACGTTCCTGGGCCTGTGGATCTTCGGTTGGAAGCAGCTGAAGCCAGCCATCCACCTGGCCTGCCTCTGGGTGGCCGTGGTGGGATCGGTGTTCTCCGCCTACTTCATCATCGTGGCCAACAGCTGGATGCAGCATCCGGTGGGCGCGGAGATCATTGACGGCCGGCCGGTCATGACCGACGCCTGGGCCGTGTTCACCAACAACACGGCCCTGGTGGCCTTTCCGCACACGCTGATGGGAGCGCTGGCAGTTGCCGGCGGTTTCCTTCTGGGCATCGCCTGGTACCACCTCTGGCGCAGGCGCACGGACGGCATCGACACCATCGGCGCCGACGGGAAGGTGATTCCCGGCGAAGCAGCCATCCCCGGCCGGGACCGGACCGATTACAAAGTGTGGATCCGCTCGTTGCGGATCGGCGCCGTCGTCGCCATGATCTCGTTCGCTGGCACCGCCCTGACCGGCGACCTGCAAGGCAAGCTGATGTTTGAGCAGCAACCCATGAAGATGGCCGCAGCCGAGGCCGCCTGCCACGACGGCACCGGTTTCTCCGTGCTCAGCGTCGGGAACCTTGGCTCCAAGAACTGCGATGAGATTGTGGCCCTGATCGAGGTCCCGGGCATCCTGTCCTTCCTCGCCAAGGGCGATTTCACCACGGAAGTCAGGGGCGTCAATAGCCTCCTGGACCAGTACAAGGCCGACTACGGAACCCACCTGCCGGACAACCCGATCTACGGCGAGCGGGCCGGCCAGGAGATCCAGTACGTCCCGGTTATGGAAGTCACCTACTGGGGCTTCCGGATGATGATCGGCTTCGGCGGTATTGCGGCGCTGGCGGCGCTTCTCGCGCTCTGGGTGACGCGGAAGGGTACGGTGCCTGCCTCGCGCTGGCTGATGCGCCTGGCGGTCTTCGGCATACTGGCCCCGTTCGGCGCGAACGCGGCGGGCTGGATTTTCACCGAGATGGGCCGGCAGCCGTTTGTGGTGGCCCCCAACCCGGACCTGAACGGCATCGACCAGGTGTTTATGTTCACCGCGGCCGCAGTCTCCCCCGGAGTCTCGGCCGGTGAGCTGCTGACGTCATTGATCGTCCTGACCGCCGTCTACGCCGCGCTGCTGGTGGTTGAGGTCAAGCTCCTGGTCAAGTTCATCCGGGGCGGTGTGGTGTCCGCGATGCCGGAACTGGCCCACACCCCGGCCGACAAAAACGGGGACGCCAACAAGGGCCCCGGCACTGGCAAGCCCGCCGACGACGTCCTGGCATTCGCCTACTAAGAAGAGCAGAGGATACTCGAGCATGGAACTGCTGCCCACCATCTGGTTCATCGTCATCGCGGTGCTTTGGACCGGCTACCTCTTCCTTGAAGGCTTTGACCTCGGCGTGGGAATGCTGATGAAGCTTTTCGCGCGGAACAACACCGAGCGCCGGGTGCTGCTGAACACCGTCGGCCCGGTCTGGGACGGCAACGAGGTCTGGCTGATCACGGCCGGAGCCGCAACGTTTGCGGCGTTCCCGCTCTGGTACGCCTCGCTGTTTTCCGCCCTCTACCTCCCGCTCCTGGTGGTGCTGGTTGCCCTCATCTTCCGTGCCGTGGCGTTCGAATACCGCGGCAAGGGTGACACGGACGTATGGCGGTCGCGCTGGGACTGGGCCATTGCCCTGGGCTCCTTCTTCGCCGCGTTCGGCGTCGGCGCTGCCCTGGCCTTGACCACCACGGGCCTGCCGCTGAACGCGAACGGTGACCGCGAGGGCGGTGCGTTCGCGTGGTTCAGCGGCTACGCCGTATTGGGCGGGCTGGCCGTGGTGGGGTTCTCCCTGCTGCACGCGCTGGCGTTCCTCGCGTTGAAGACCGACGGCGACGTGCGCCACCGCGCGCGCCGCTGGTTCGTCCGGCTGCTTCCGGTCCTGCTGCTGCCTTTGGCAGGCTGGGCACTCATCATCCAGTTCCTGTCGGGCAAGCCGTGGACCTGGGCTGCCGTGATCGTGGCCGTCATTGCCGCAGCAGCCGCTTGGTTCCTGGCACGGCGGGGATCCGAAGGCAGGGCGTTTATGGCGATGGGGGCCTTCCTCATCCTCGGCAGCGCATCAATCTTCGGTGCGGCGTTCCCGGTGGTGCTGCCCTCCACCCTGGACCCTGCCTTTGACCTCACTGTTGCCAACGCGTCGTCGTCCGAATACACGCTCGGGCTCATGAGTGTGGTGGCAGCCGTTGGCCTGCCCCTCGTCATCACCTACCAGGCGTGGACCTACTGGGTGTTCCGGCGCCGTGTCAGCGCGTCCCAGATCCCCGCGGCGCACAGCTTCCTGCCGGCCATTGCCGTCCGGGCATTCACCACGAAGGGCTGACCGGCCGTGCGCCCGGACTTTCCGGCCGGACCGGCCACACGCTCCGCCATCTACTGGCTTGGCCTGCTGGCAGCGCTGAAGGCGCTGTCACTGGTCCTGATGGGGCAGGCCGTGGCTGCCATGCTGGCCGGGCTGGCCACCGGGAACGGGTCGTGGGCCGAGCAGCTGCCCTGGGGCCTGGCGGGAGTTGTCCTAAGGTCCGCCACTGTCTGGGCCCAGGGCATCGCCGCGCGCCGCGCCGCGTTGGGCATCAAGGAGGAACTCCGCTCCGAGCTGCTGGCCCGGGCCCTGCGGAACGGTGCCCGGAGTACCGGTCCTGCCGATGGCGGGCTGGCCGTCCTGGCTACGCGCGGGCTGGATGCGCTGGACAGCTACTACACGCAGTTCCTCCCCGCTCTGGTGAACTGCGCCGCGATACCGCTGCTGCTCGGGGCCCGCATCCTGTTCACTGACTGGGTCAGCGCGGTGGTGATTGTCCTGACAGTTCCGCTCGTTCCGCTGTTTATGGTGCTGATTGGCCGCTACACCGAGGACCATGTCCGCGAGGCCCAGGAAACCCTGGCCCGGCTGTCCGCACACATGCTGGAACTGGCCAAGGGCCTTCCCGTGCTGGTGGGGCTGGGCCGTGCCACCGCGCAGCGCAAGGCCCTGGAGGAGATCTCGGAGGAATACCGCGCCAGGACCATGGGGACGCTGCGCACCGCATTCCTGTCCGCACTGGCGCTGGAACTGATCGCAACCATTTCCGTAGCAGTGGTTGCCGTATTCATCGGCGTCCGCCTGGTGCACGGCGACATGCCGCTTGAAGCCGGCCTCCTGGCGCTGATTCTTGCGCCGGACTGCTACCTGCCGCTGCGCGAGCTGGGCACCGCCCACCACGCCAGTGATGACGGCCGGGCGGCCCTCGCCGAGACCAGGAAGGTCACCGATGCACCAGAGCCGCAGCCGCTGCCCGTACAGGGACGCGAAGCTGCCGCGTCCGACGGCGGCAGCCGGGGTTCCGTGCCCGGGTCCGGGGGAGTGACGGTCACCGACCTCAGTGTCACGTACTCCGGACGGTCCGCTCCCGCCGTCGGGCCGTTAACGTTCACTGCCCCGCACGGGCTGATCACCGCCCTGGACGGTCCCAGCGGCGCCGGCAAAAGCACCGTCCTTGGCGTGCTGGCCGGGACCATCGGGGACGGCGGCGGAACCACAGTTTCCGGCCGCCTCTCCGGCCTGGCACGCGACGCGGTCGCCTGGGTCCCGCAGCATCCGGTGATGGTGGCGGACTCCGTGCTTGAGGAGGTCATGCTGTACCTCGGCGGCGGAACGCACCACGATACTCAGGTAGCCGAGGCAGCTAAGGATTGCCTGACCGCTGCGGCTGCCGGGCACCTTGCCGGCCACCATCCGGCCGAACTGAGCCCGGGCGAGCTGCGGCGCGTTGCGCTGGCCCGCGGCCTGGCCCGCATCAAGTCCGGTGCCACTTTGCTGCTTCTCGACGAGCCCACCGCGCACCTTGACGGCGTGTCGGCGGCGCTGGTGCAGGACTCGATCCGTGCGCTCCGGGGCCAGGTCACCGTCATCCTGGTGGCCCACGACAAGCAGACCCGCGAGGTGGCTGACCACCTGGTACCTGTTTCCGCCCACGGCATCACAGCGCCCTCCGACGGAGTTGTGCTGTCAGCAGGGACAGGGCCGTCCGGAACCGTGTGCGACGGAACCGGGGCCATTGTGGAGCAAGAGCATGCCCCGGAAATTTCCGGGCGTCGCCCGGCGAGGACGCAGAACCTTGCCGCCGCGGATCTCCGGCCAAGCAGGACTGCCCGCCTCGTGGCCGGCCTGCTGGCACCGGTGGCTGGCCGGTTCACCGGCGCCGCCGTGGTGGGCACTTTTGCCGCCCTTTTCGCCGTTGCCCTGTCCGGCCTCTCCGGCTGGCTCATCATCAGGGCCAGCGAACAGCCGCCCATCCTGTACCTGCTCACTGCCATCGTCGGGGTGCGGTTCTTCGGGATCGGGCGCGCCGTCCTGCGCTACTGGGAACGGCTCCTGCTGCACGATGCCGTCTTCGGCGCCCTCACCCGCCTGCGCGGCCGGCTCTGGGAATCACTGAGCCGCAAGGCACTTTCACTGCGGCGGCTCCTGCAGGGCGGCAACGTCCTGGGTACGGTGATTGACGACGTCGACACCGTCCGCGACCTGCTGCCGCGGGTTGTCCTGCCGCCGGCGACGGCGCTCGCCGTGGCCGGTTCGGCGCTGGTGGCAAGCGCCCTCGTGGCGCCTGCCGCGCTGCCGGCCGTTGCCTTGGCAGCAGCTGTATGTCTGTTCGTGGCGCCGTCTGCCGCCCTGTGGGGGGACCGCCGCTCGGCCACAGCGGAACAGAGCCTGCGGGCAGGCGTCCTGCGGCGCACGTCCGCCGCGCTGGATGCCCGGGCGGAGCTGCACGCGAACGGCATCGCTGCAACAGTCCTGGACGCGCTGCGCTCCGAGGACCGCCTGGCCACCCGGGCATCGCAGCGTTCCGCCTGGGCCGAAGGTCTCGGCCAGGCCATCACCGTCGCCGCCTGCGGCACCGCCGCCTTGGGTGCTGCCGTGCTGACCGCACCCCAGGTGCTGGCAGGAACCATGGAGCCCGCCACCGCCGCGGTTGTTGTCCTGCTGCAGCTTGCACTCGTGGAACCGTACGCGGCGATGACGACGGCGGTGCGCCAGTACCCGGCGCTACGCAGCGTTATGCGCCGGGTCGGTGAGTCAGGGGTGCTGGATGGCGGCGCCACGGAAACCGGGGCCGGCGACGGCCTGCATGCTGTCCCCGCCCGTTCCGGTGCCGCCCCGGGGGTTGAACTGGAAGGCGTCGGGGCGGCCTGGCCCGGCGGGGAACCCGTGTTCTCGGGGATCTCCGCCACGGCCGGACCCGGCACGTGGCTGGCGGTAACCGGGCCGTCCGGCGCGGGGAAATCCACGCTGCTCGCCGTCCTGCTGGGATTCCTGCCCGCCGCCACGGGCCGGGCCGCGGTGACCGGCACGGCGGCCTGGTGCCCGCAGGAGGCACACCTGTTCGATTCGACGCTGCGGGGCAACCTGATGCTGGGCGTCCCCTCCGCAGCGGCGGTGCCTAGTGCTGATGCGCCTGCCGGCGGTGAAGCCGAGCTGGAAGCGGCGCTGGCCGCCGTCGGCCTCAGCGCCCTGGTGTCGCGGCTGCCGGCCGGGCTGGACACCCGGATCGGGCCGGGTGGTTCCTTCCTCAGCGGCGGCGAGCGGCAACGGCTGGCCGTGGCGCGGACCCTGCTGACGGGGGCCGGGGTTATCCTGCTCGATGAGCCCACGGCTCATCTGGACGCACAGTCGGGACGGGAAATGCTGGCAGACCTCCGCGCCGGCCTCAAAGACCGCACGGTGGTCATGGTCACCCACAATCCGGCCGACATCCAGCCGGATGACACCCGGCTGGAGCTCTCGGCGGTGTCCCGGACGGGCCCGGCTGCTTCGCTGGTGGGTTGAGTCCCCTCAGCCGTCCACATCGTGGAGGTGATGGACGACGTCGTGCAGGAAGTACTGGGCCAGCGTCAGGACCGTGAATTCGGAACCGTTGCTCCGCCGTCCCCGCCGTCCCCACTCTGACTCCCGGACGCCGGCGAAGGACTCGGCAATCTGCTTGCCCTCGGCCGTCAGTTCGGCGCTGACCACGGCGGGATCGGCATTGGCGTAATCCTTATCGACTGCCGTTTGGTCCTGGTCCCAGTTCTCAAACCGGGCGCCGTCGGCGTCGAGCATAAGGTTCAGCCGCTGGTCGAACAGCGTGAAGACGTCGCGGACGTGGCAGGCATATTCCAGCGCCGACCACGTGCTGTCATCGGGGCGTTCTGCAACGTCAGGCCGGCGGAGGACGGCCCGCCAGCGCGGGAGCATGTTTTCCACGCTGCCCGGCACCGTGGCCGGTGTGGCGGTGGCAGCGTCGAAGGAGTACTCGGGGCACGGCCGGGAGAGGACCCAGGTCCAGTCCTTTTCATCAGGAATGATAGGCATGGCAGCAGTCTAGGACGGATCGCTCCAGGCCATGGCCGGACCCACCGCGTCCACTGCCTGGGACAGCGGAATCCCCGAACCGTCGCGCCGGCCGTGCTCCTGCGGCAGCGACCTGGCAATACCGGCGAGCGATGAGGCCTTCGCGGGGCCGTGCCCGGCCCACGCCAGCAGCAGCGTGTCTTCGCCCTTGAGGAACCTGTGGGCGCGAACGCCGGCTGTTGCACGGCCCTTGGCAGGGTATTCGGCGAAGGCCGTCACTTTCGCCGCACCCGGAGCGGTGCCCGGCAGGGCGCCGCTCGTGCCGGCAATGGTGACCACCACGGCGTCGTCGTCGGCGGCGGTGACCGCCCCGAAGAACAACACCTGGTCCCCGGCGCCGAGCTTGATACCCACCATGCCGCCTGCCGTCCGGCCCTGGGCCCGAACGTTGGCGGCGCTGAAACGGAGCAATTGAGCCTCACGGGTCAGGAACACCAGATCGGTCTCCTCAGACCCGGCCGGCGCCACACCCACCACCTCGTCCTTGTCCTTGAGCGCAATGACTTCCCAGTCCTCGCGGTTCAGGGGGTAATCGGGCTGGACCCGCTTGACCACACCCTGGGCGGTGCCGATGGCCAGGACTTCATCCAGCGGGGCGAACGCCACCAGCGCTTCACCCTTCAGCAGCGTGAGGAAGTCCTTGGCCGGAACACCGCCGGCGAGGTTGGGCAGGCCGGACATCGGCGGCAGCACCGGCATGTCCATGACCTGAAGCCGCAGCATCCGGCCCTGTGAGGTGACCGCCGCTATTTCCCCGCGGGCCGAGGTCTTGACCACTGAACGGAAAACGTCGTGCCTGGCCCGCGGTCCGGACTCGGCGAGGGGCTCCTGGTTGGACGTGCGCGCGATCTGGCCCGACGCCGTCAGGATGGCCCAGCAGGGATCGTCCGAGATCTCCAGGGCGAGCGGCGCGGCCTGGCCCTTGCCGTTGGGGGCGGCCGCCAGGGCTGCCGCCACGGTGGGGGAGACGGCCTCGGATTCGAGCAGGACCGTCCGCCGCGGAGTGCCGTATTTTTCGGCGATTTCGCCGAGTTCGGAGGACACAAGTCCGCGCAGCCGCTCCTCGGAGCCGAGGATGGCTTCCAGTTCCGCGATCTCGCGGCGCAGCTCCTCCTGCTCCTTTTCAAGCTCGATCCGGGAGTACTTGGTCAGCTGCCGCAGCCGCAGTTCCAGGATGTAGTTGGCCTGGATCTCGGAAAGATCGTAGATGGACATCAGCCGGACCCTGGCCGCCGCCACCTCATCCGAGGAGCGGATGATCTGGATGACCTCATCGATGTCCACGATGGCGATCAGGAGGCCCTCCACCAGGTGCAGGCGGTCCTTCTTCTTACCCAGCCGGAACGACGTCCGCCGGCGCACCACATCGATCCGGTGCTCCACGTACACGGAGAGCAGCTTTACCAGGCCGAGGGTCTGCGGCTGGCCGTCCACCAGCGTCACGTTGTTGATGCCGAAGGAATCCTCCATCGGCGAGTAGCGGTAGAGCTGCTGGAGCACGGCGTTCGGGTTGAACCCGTTTTTCAGCTCGATGACCAGGCGCAGGCCATGCTGGCGGTCCGTCAGGTCAACGATGTCACTGATCCCGGTCAGTTTCTTGCCATTGACGGCGTCCTTGATCTTCTCGATCACCTTTTCGGGACCCACCATGTAGGGAAGCTCGGTGACCACCAGGCCGGTGCGCCGGGCCGAGAGCTGCTCGATCTCCACCTTCGCCCGGGTCTTGAAGGAACCGCGTCCGGTGGCGTAGGCGTCCCGGATGCCGTCCAGGCCCACGATCCGGCCGCCGGTTGGCAGGTCCGGCCCCGGTACAAAGCGCATGAGGTCATCGAGGGTCGCGTCCGGGTGGGCGATCAGGTGCCGCGCGGCGGAGATGACCTCCACCAGGTTATGCGGGGCCATGTTGGTGGCCATCCCGACGGCGATGCCCGTGGCGCCGTTGACCAGCAGGTTGGGGAACGCGGCCGGGAGGACATCCGGCTGGGTCAGCTGGTTGTCGTAGTTGGGGACAAAGTCCACCACGTCTTCGTCGAGGTGGTCGGTCAGCGTCAGGGCTGCTGCCGCGAGCCGGGCCTCCGTGTACCGGGGGGCCGCAGGACCGTCGTCGAGGGAGCCGAAGTTGCCGTGGCCGTCAATCAGCGGCAGGCGCAGCGAGAAGTCCTGGGCCATCCGCACCATGGCGTCATAGATGGCGGTATCGCCGTGGGGGTGGAGCTTGCCCATGACCTCGCCCACCACCCGGGCGCTCTTGACGTGGCCGCGGTCCGGACGCAGGCCCATCTCACTCATCATGTACAGGATCCGGCGCTGGACCGGCTTGAGCCCGTCCCGGGCATCAGGCAGGGCCCTGGAGTAGATCACCGAATACGCATACTCCAGGAAGGAGCCTTCCATCTCGGACGTGACATCGATGTCCACGATGTTCTCGACGAAATCCTTGGGTGCGTCCCCGGCAGGGGCTGGGCTTTGGCGGCGGGCCATAGGGCTGGTGGATCCTTCTGGGTTACGGGTGGTGCTGTGGTCTGGGCGCAGGTGTGGAGGATAACTTCGGGCACACGGCCTGCACCGTCAGTTTGTGGTTAGGCTAAGCCTATGGTGGATCAGCCCGGGGACGGCGAATATCCGGAACATTGGGAAGCCGATGTCGTGCTCCGCGACGGCGGCACAGCCCATCTGAGGCCCATCCACCCCAGCGATGCGGACGCGGTCCAGGCTTTCCACGCCGGGCAATCGCAGAACTCAATCTACATGCGCTTCTTCGCATTCAAGGCCCGGCTGTCCAGCAAGGAGCTCAAGCGCTTCACCGAAGTGGACTACAAGGACCGGGTTGCCCTGGTGATCACCTTCGGCGGCGAAATCCTGGGGATCGGCCGCTACGACAGGCTGGATGACCCCCTCGAAGCCGAAGTTGCGTTCAACATCGCCGACGCCCACCAGGGCCGGGGAATCGGCTCAATCCTGCTCGAACACCTTGCCGCAGCCGCCCACGAAAACGGGATCCGCCGCTTCAGCGCCGAAGTGCTGCCTGAAAACCGCAAAATGCTGATGGTGTTCGCCGACGCCGGCTACGACGTCAAACGCCATTTCGACGACGGCGTGGTGAGCCTGGAGTTCAACATCGACCCCACCGAAAAGTCCCGGGCGGTGATGGAGTCACGCGAGCACCGCGCCGAGGCGAGGAGCGTCCGGGACCTGCTGGCACCTTCGTCCATTGCAGTCATCGGCGCGAGCCGCAAGTGGGGGACCGTGGGGTACCAGCTGCTCGAACACATCATTGAAGGCGGTTTTTCCGGGCAGGTCTACGCCATCAACCCGGAGGCACTGGAGCTCGCCGGAATGCTGTCCTTCAGCCGGATTTCCGAGATCCCGGAGCCGGTGGGGCTGGCCGTGATCGCCGTCCCGTACGAGGAAGTGGCCACCGTGGTTGACCAGTGCGCCGCGGCCGGGGTCAAGGGGCTGGTGATTGCCTCCGCGGGCTTCGCGGACGACGGCGAACGCGGCCTCACCCGCCAGCGCAACCTGGTCCGCAAGGCCCGGGCCAACGGCATGAGGGTGATCGGGCCGGCGTCCCTGGGGATCGTGAACACCCATCCCGACGTGAAACTGAACGCCTCCATGGCGCCCTCACTGCCGCGGCGCGGGGGCCTGGGCCTGTTCAGCCAGTCGGCGGCGATCGGTGTTTCCCTCTACGCGGCGTCTCACCGCCGCCGGCTGGGCCTTTCCACGTTCCTGTCGGCGGGCAACCGCGCGGACGTCTCCGGCAACGACATGATGCAGTTCTGGGAGGACGACGCCGACACCGCCGCGGTAGGCCTCTACCTGGAGTCGATCGGGAACCCCCGCAAATTCTCCCGGATCGCCCGGCGGCTCGCCCGCACCAAGCCCGTGGTGGTGGCCAAATCGGAAACCATGGGCCTGCGGCTGCCGCCCGGCCACGCCGTCCGGACCACCCAGGCGCCCGCCGGTGCGCTGGACGCCATGATGCGCCAGGCCGGCGTCATCCGGGTCGAGACCATCGAACAGCTGATGGACATCACCCAGATAGTGTCCGGCCAGCCGCTCCCGGCGGGGCCCGGACTGGCCATTTTCAGCAACTCCCTGGCGCTGGGCAACGTGGTGGCGGACAGCGCCGAGGCCCACGGCCTGACCGTGGATGGCATCATCACGGACGTGGATCTCGACGCCGGCATGTCACTGGCGCTGCCGGCGCTCCGCCACAGCCTCCAGGACACGCTCGCGTCCGACGCCGTCCACGCCGTGGTGGCCGCGCTGCTGCCGGTGCGTGGCCTGACCGTGGACCATATCGCCGAGGTCCTGGCCGAATGCTCGGCCGCCTCCGGAAAGCCGGTAGTCGCAGCCTTCACCGGCATCCTTGATCCCTCGATCTACGTGGAGGGCATGGTGGGAGGTGAGGGCCGGACAGTTCCATGCTTCTCGAACGCCGGTGCGGCTGTGGCGGCGCTCGCCGCCGTGGTGCGCTACGCGGAATGGGTGGCACGGGACCCCGGCCACTTTGTCCAACCTGACGGCTGCGATCCGGAAGCCGCACGGATCCTGCTGGATCAGCTTCTGCGCGATGTCCACGGGGAGCAGCTCAAGACCCTCGATCCGGGGTCCGCGGCAGAGCTGCTGGCGCACTACGGCATTGCGGTGCTCCCGTCCGCCGGTTTCGACTCAGAGGACGAGGCGGTTGCTGCCGCCGGCAGGCTGGGCTGGCCGGTCGCGCTGAAAACCACCGACCCGGCGCTGCGCCACCGCCTGGACCTGGGCGGAGTCCGCCTCGACGTCGAGGATCCGGATTCCCTCCGCCGCAACATCGCGCAGATGCGGCGCTCACTGGCACCCTACGGTTCGCCGGCCCTGGAGGTGCAGTCCATGGCGCCGGTGGGGCAGGCGTGCACGTTCCGGGCGATTGAGGATCCGCTGCTGGGACCGGTGGTCTCCTTCGGGCTCGCCGGGGACGCCGTCAACCTGCTGGATGACTGGGCACACCGCGTTCCTCCGCTGTCCGCGGCCGACGTGAAGGACTTCATCCGTGGGCCCCGGGCCGTCCGCAAACTCTTCGGCTACCAGGGCCTTCCCGCCGTGGACATTGACGCCCTGGAGGAAGTCGCCGGGCGGTTGGCCTGGATGAAGGACAACCATCCGGAAATAGCCCTGGTGGAATTCAACCCGGTCCTCTGCGGAACCCGGGGCGTGTCCATCCTGGCCGCTGATATCCGGATCGGCAACGCAGCCCAGCGTACCGACAGCGCCCGTCGGGCCATGCTGGGCTGACCGCGGTTAGCATGTCCCCGGCCGATCTGTGAAAATGGGGGGATGAGCTCACAGCCTTCCCCGTCGACGCCTTCCACCTCCGGCAGTGACAGCCAGGCAACCCGCCCCCACAGCTCACACAGCCACACGCCCCAGGGCCAGAGCCTGGACGGTGCACTCCAGAAGGCTGGTTTCTACCCGCGCCTGGTGGCCGACGTCGTTGACGACGCCCTGGACGGCCGCGAATGCGTGGCCCACCTGGTGCACCTGGAAACCCACTTTGACCGGGCCGAAGTCCGCCGCCACATCACCGTGCTGGTCCTGACCTCAGACATGCTGGTGATCACCCACGTGGACGACCAGCAGCTCGATGAGGCCGGCGAACAGATCGTGGCCCAGATTTCCACCGAATCCGTGCCCGTCGCGCAGATCCGCTCCGTGGTCCTGAGCTACATGTACTCCCAGCCGCAGGACTACAAGCCCTCGGATCCGGTCCGGGAAGTCACCCTCGCGATTGCCTGGTCCGGCGGCCAGCGGCTGGACATGGGCCCCGCCAGCTGCGGAGACCCGCAATGCGAGGCAGACCACGGCTACAGCGGCACCATTGCCCAGGAGGACATCGTCCTGCGGATCAGCGCCGAAGCCGACGGTCTGCAGGCCGTCCAGGATGCCAAACTCTTTGCCCGCGCCCTGCGGGCCGTGAACACCGGTTCCACGGCTCCCGTGCCGCACGCCGGCCAGACGCTCCAGCCCCGGCCCCGGACGGGTGTGTTCGGAAACCGGCTCAGCCGCGGGCACCAGCAGCGCTGAGATGCCGGACCAAGGGAAAGCAACAGTCTCCCCAGCCTCTTCCGCCGCGGTTTCCCAAGGGGCCGCCCCGCAGCTGAGCATGCCGCCCGCGCCTGCCTTTGGCCGGCGGTCCATCGGGGATGTCCTCACCAGCGCGGCGGCCAGCCTCGGGGTAGAAGGTTTCACGAACTCCCTGGGCCTTCCGCCGGCGTCGCGCGTCTGCGTGGTCCTGGCCGACGGCCTGGGCCGGAACCTGCTCAAACAGAAGTCCGCCCACACGCCCTTCCTGCGCTCCGTGATGCAGTCCGGGCAGGGGGAAGTTCCCGTCTGGCTGGACTCCACGTTCCCCTCAACCACGGCCGCTGCCCTGGCCAGCTTCGGCACGGGACTCCCGCCCGGCCAGCACGGAATGGTGGGCTATGACGTCCTGGACCCGGACCAGGACAAAGTCGTCAACATGCTCGGCAACTGGGATGCCAAGGTGGACCCCACTGAGTGGCAGCCGTTTCCTACCGTCCTCGAACGGGCTGCCGATTCAGTTAATGTGACCACGGTCAGCCTGCCGCAGTTCGGCAACTCGCCCATGACGCAGGCGGCCCTCCGCGGCGGGAATTTCGTCTCAGCCGTGACGGCCCACGCGCGCACAGAAGCCGCCGCCGAAGCCATGGACACAGCCGGGAAGTCCCTGATGTACTTTTACGTCAACGAACTGGATAAGGCCGGCCACCGGCACGGTTGCCAGTCCGAACAGTGGGAACACCAGCTCGAAGAGCTTGACGCAACCGTCAAACGGCTTCACGCCTCGCTCCCGGCCGGGACCACCGTCCTGCTCACTGCGGACCACGGGATGCTCGACGTCCCGGAACAGCAGCGGATCGACTTCGCCGCGGACGCGTCGCTTGTTGACGGCGTGCGGCATACGGCGGGGGAGCCCCGGATGGTACATCTCTACCTTGAGGATCCGGCAGACGCCGCGGGCCGGGAGCGTTTGCTGGGCGCGTGGCGTGCCCGTTTCCGCGACAGGATCTGGGCCTTTACGCGGGAGGATGCCATCGCCGCCGGACTGTTCGGGGCACTGCGCCCGGCCGTCGGGCCCCGGATTGGCGACATCATGATTGCAGCGCGGGACGCGCTGGCCCTCTACGACACCCGCCGCGGACGCCCGGCCGCCATGGAGGTGGTGGGCCAGCACGGCTCGCTGACCAAAGCCGAACGCGAAGTACCGCTGCTGTGCTTTAAGGCCGAAGGCAAGCCACGGCGACGCTGAGGCGTCAGTCCCGCTTGGTCCCGAAGACGATCTCGTCCCAGCTGGGAACCGTGGACCGCTTCGGTTTTGCGGGCTGCCGTTCAGGCTGGTCCGCGTCATGGTCGTGGTGCTGGCCCGATCCTGCGTCGTCGGTGCCGGCGGCGTAGGCCGCCCGGCGCGGGCTGCCGCCGCCCAGCAGTTCGTCCAGGCCCACGTTCGGCGCGGGACGCCCCGGAGCTGTCTCGCCGGGGGCACCCTGCCCTGCGGGACGAAGCGGGGACGCCACAATGGTGACTTCCCTCGTGTCGGTACTGACGCCGTCGTGCAGTTTCAGGATGTCGTCATCCTCGGAGTCCCGGTGCGGCGGGATGAGGCTCAGCCGGGACAGCATTGACGGCCGCGCATCACGCTTGCGGGTGAGGGGATCGGCGGCCGCGGCAGGCGCGGCGTCATCCTGCGCGGTGGACTCGGCAGGTGCTGCCTCGCGCGTTTCGGGCTCCCGGTACTTCTGTTCCCTGGAATCCGGTTCATGGACCACCTCCGAGGGACGTGGATGGGCAGCGGGCACGCCGTGGGTCAGCAACAGCGCCAGGGCGTCGTCCGCGTCTTCGTCGACACCCAGACGCTGGCCGCGGCGTGAACGGAGCATATCCAGGAGACCGTCAGATTCCCTGGCCTGCGGGAGGGCCTGCGGGCCGGTCGAATTTCGGGCGGCCGCTGCTTCCGCGTCGGTTTCAAAATCAAACGGGCGGTCCGAGACGGCAGTGAGGCGGCGGGCCGGAACGGGGCCGTCCAGCGGTTCCAGCTCACTGAGTTGCTGGGCCCAGCGGTTGGCGTTCTGCAGCGACTTGCGGACCGGGCTGAACGTCCACCGCGCAGGCGGCTCTTCCCCGATGCCGGAGGTGCCGTCCTTTTTGGCTTCAAAACGGGCCACCACGGTCCAATTGCCGTCCTGGCGCCGCCACGAATCCCACTCCACGGTGGAAGGTTCAATCCCGTGGGCTGAGAGCCGGTGGTTGACCATGTCGTGGAGGGAAGCCGGGTGGTCGCCGAAAATGGAGCGGTAGGTGTCATGGCCGGGGGAGGGCGAAGCCACTTCCACCTTCCGTGCCTGTTGCGCTACATACTCCCGCTCGGCAAGGACCGGGCCCTCATACCGCTCGACCTTTGCGAGGGGAAGCCCGGAAAGCTCAGCCACCTCCGCTGCGGTGGCACCGCTGCGGATCCGAGACTGGATGTCCCGCGGGGACATGGCAATGGGCGCAGCCGCGGAAGCCGTCTTCGCCGAAGACCGGCTGGCCGTCCGCAGTGCTTCATCGATCGGCAGCTGGAACATCTCGCCGCCGGCACCGCTCAACAGGAGATGCTCCCCGTCGTCGTGTACGCCTACAAGCCGTAGATCCTGCATACAAATCCTCCACCCTGGCATTACTATCAATCGAAACTCTGCCACTCACCGGCACCCTTTTGGGTTAGGAGCAAGGGCGCGCCGCGATATTCCGGCACTTTCGGACGCCAGTGCGGTCAGCAGCGGGGGTTTGCGCAGTGCCAGCGGACCGCGCCGGCGCTGAAGTCTGGATTTTGCCGTCTGCATGCGGAAGGATGAGCCCACGCCGGGCACAAACCTGGAGTGTCCGGCGTTATCAAGGGTGTCACCCGCTGACCGGAAAGGAACGGAGTTAAGCCGCGATGGCCACCGACTACGATGCGCCGCGAAAATCCGAAGAAGACCTCACCGAGGATTCGCTGGAGGATCTGAAAACCCGGCGATCAGATAACCCGACGGCCGCGGTTGATGTGGACGAAAGCGACCTCGCCGCAGGCTACGAGCTTCCCGGGGCGGACCTGTCCGGCGAGGAGCTGCTGGTCCTGGTGGTGCCTCCACAAGCGGACGAGTTTACGTGTTCCTCGTGCTTCCTGGTCCGGCACCGTTCGCAGATTGCGCGGGAAAAGGACGGCCACTTCTATTGCAAGGAGTGCGAGGGCTGAACGGCTATTTGCCCTATTTCGCCTATTTCCCCTAGTTCCGCGAAAGCGCGGCAGTGAGTTCCTCGGGCCGCCTGGACGACGTCAGCCAATAGGGGGTCCGGTCAGACGGGTCCGTGATTTCGATCCGCACCACCGGGTCGATCCAGCCACGGATGCACAGGTAGGCGAGGCCGTTGAGCCGGGTCCCGCGTTGGGCCGTGGCGTCTTTGCCGTGGAACGCTGCCGCGTCGCCGACGAAACGGCGCTCAATGGTGGCGCGTCCTACCGTCAAGGCGTCACTGGTGACCAGGATCGTCGGAGTGGACAGCACGAGCAGGACAGCAATGATCGTGAACAGGACGCCGGCCGCCGTATAGCCCGCAACCATGCTGATCGGGGCGAAAACGAGGATCCCGGCACCGGAGATCCCCGCCGCGATGATCCAGATCCAGACGTTCGGCCACAGCCTCTCCCGGAAAACTGCCGGGGTGCCGGCAGAGGGGGCATCAGGGACGGGCGCGGTGGAGCTGGATTCGGGCATGCCACCAGCTTTCCACCTTTGGCTGGCTATTTCATCTTGGGTTCATCCGGTCTTGGCCTGCGGCGTCCCGTTGAATCTAGGACGGAACGGCGGCTGGGCGTTAGAGTGAGTGACTGTGACTGACGAACTTGCCACTGTTGAAACCGTTCCTGACGATGAGCTGGCCGGCTCTGCACCGGATGCAGCCGCAGCCTACGGGGCCCCGACGCTGCAGGTGCAGCTGAAAATGCTCGACGCCGGGCTGGAGGCACCTTCCTATGCCCACCCCGGCGACGCGGGAGCTGACCTGCGGACCCGGGAAGATGTGGTCCTGGCACCGGGGGAGCGGAAGCTGGTGGCTACCGGTGTTTCCATCGCGCTGCCGGACGGGTTTGTAGCCCTGATCCACCCTCGCTCCGGCCTGGCCACGAAGCATGGGCTGACTATCGTCAATGCGCCCGGCACTGTGGATGCCGGTTATCGCGGGGAAATTTCCGTGACCCTCCTCAACACCGATTCCAGGAACGCCATAGAGCTGCGGCGCGGCGATAGAATTGCACAGATGGTGATCCAGCGGGTGGAATATGCGCAGTTTGTCCCCGTCAACGAATTGAGCGAATCGGTGCGGGGAGCCGGCGGATTCGGATCCACCGGCGGCTTCACCTCGCCAAACGCCTGACACAGCCGACGGCGGCAACCAGAGTTGGTTGCCCGCGGCAGCAAGACTTCCGACGGTACCCACCGGGCCCGGCGAGTCACTTTCACAACTAAGGAGACAATCCCCATGGTTTTTGGGCTCGGCAGGAAATCAAAGAAGGATCAGCCGGCCGACCCGGACGAATCCCAGGCCTCAGTGGAATCAACGGATTCCGCTGACACGGCCTCGGCGGACGCCGGGCGTCGGGCTTCGGGCCCCTTTGATGTTTCCGAGGTCTCCAGCCGCGAGGGATATGTTGACCTCGGTGCGCTGCTGATTTCCCCGAGCGAGGGGCTCCAGCTCCGGCTCGAAGTTGAGGAAGCCACCCAGCGCGTGGTCGCTGTGACCATGGACCTGAACGGCTCCAGCCTTCAGCTGCAGGCGTTTGCTGCTCCCAAGACCGAGGGGCTGTGGGACGAGATCCGCGAACAGATCGGTCAGTCGGTGGGAAGCCAGGGCGGGCAGGTTGAGGAAGTCCAGGGTGGCTTCGGAACCGAACTGATCGCCAAACTGCCCGCCGGTGCACAGGACGGCAGCCAGGGCTACCGGGTGGCGCGCTTCATAGGCATCGACGGGCCGCGGTGGTTCCTGCGCGGCGTCCTGGGCGGCGCGGCAGCGATGGAGCGCGAGGCTGCGGCACCGCTTGAGTCCCTTTTCCGCAAGATTGTGGTCATCCGGGGCGACAGTCCCATGCCGCCCCGGGACCTGCTTCAGCTGCGGCTGCCCAAGGATGCCAGCGTCACCCCGCCGCCTGGTGCCCCCGAATTCAATGCCCCCGAGTTCAAGGGCCCCGAACGTGGTCCGGAAACCACCCAGATTGGGTGATTCCCGCCAAGGTCCCCCGGAACCCTCCCCGGACGCGGGGATGCCGGTCAGCCGGCTGCCGGAACGGGGGAGGGTAGTGTGCCAGGGGCACATCGAGTCGGTCACCTACATGCCTGCGGACCGGAACGCGGCATTCACCGCCATTGTCTCGGACCCCGACATTCGCGAGACGGGCGCCAAACCGGCACAGGGAACGGGTGGCCGCCTGCGTGTGGTCTGGCTGGGGCGGCGCCGGGTGCCGGGCATCGAGGCCGGGACCGTAGTCCGCCTTGAGGGCATGCTGTCCCAAAGCCAAGGCCTGCCCACCATGTTCAATCCGCGCTATGAAATACTTTCCCGCCAGGAGAACGAATGACCTCGCCCCCGCAGCCCGAGCCGTCGAAACAGCCCGAGCCGTCCGCGGTGAAGGGGCTTGCTGAGGGCTATGCAGCCAAAGCCGGCCTGCACCGCACCCATGACGGCCGGATTGATGTCCTCAAGAGCGCCGGAGGAATCCAGGGCATCGCCGAGAGCATTGTGCCCGGCCTGGTCTTCCTGATCGCGTTTACCATCACGCGGGACCTGACGCCGTCGTTGGTGGCCGCGCTGGCCTCCGCCGCGGTGTTTACGGTGGTCCGCCTCGTCCAGCGGCGCCCGCTGACCCAGGCCCTCGCCGGTGTGGTGGGGGTGGGAATCTCGGCCTGGCTCGCCAACACCACGGGCAAGGCCGAGGACTTCTACCTGCCGGGCTTCTTCACGAACACCGCCTACATCCTCGCCATGGTGATCTCCATCGCGATCAAGTGGCCGGTGGCCGGCCTGCTGTTCGGGATCATCCGCAACGAAGGGCTGGACTGGCGCAAGGATCCCGCGCGGCTTAAGGCTTACCGCCTGGGCACGTGGATCATCGTGGCTGTCCTGGTACTTCGGTTGATCGTTCAGGTTCCCCTGTACCTGATGGGCGCGGACGGACTCGCCGCCCTGGCCACGACCCGCCTCATCATGGGGGCGCCGCTCTATATCCTCGGCGTCTGGATCGCGTGGCTTGTCACCCGGCCGGTACCGGCGGACGCCGACGCCCCGACGCCGGATCAGCCGCCGAAGCCGTCGTCCTCCGGCGCCTGAGTTTCGGCAGGCTGCACGCCTTCGCGCTCAGGGGAGGCCTCCTCCGGCTCCTCCGCTGATTCGGGCGACAGCAGCGCACGCAACTGATCCTCGGCCGCGATAGTGGTGACGAAAAACAACTCGTCCCCGCCATCAATGACGTCATCCCGGCTGGGAGTGATGGGTGCGTGGTCCCGGAGGATTGCCACCAGCGTGGCGTCCTCGGGCCACTGGATGTCGCCCACCGTAAGGCCAATGACGTGGGAATCGTGCGGCACCGTGAACTCCACCAGCGAAGCGACGCCGGTCTGCAGCGTCAGGAGCCGGACCAGGTCACCGATCTCCACCGCTTCCTCCACAAGCGCGGTCATCAGCTGGGGGGTGTTGACGGCAACGTCCACGCCCCAGGAGTCGTTGAACATCCAGTCGTTCTTGGGGTTGTTGACCCGGCCCACGGTGCGGCCCACGCCGAATTCGGTCTTGGCCAGGAGTGAGACCACGAGGTTCACCTTGTCGTCGCCCGTGGCTGAAACAACGACGTCGGCGTCCTCCACTTTCGCTCCCTGCAGGGTGCTGAGCTCGCAGGCGTCGCCCACGAGCCAGTGCGCGCCGCGCAGCCCGCTGCGTCCGATGACCTCAGGCTTGAGGTCGATCAGCAGGATTTCGTGCTTGTGGGCCAGCAGTTCCCTGGCGATCGATGACCCGACGCTGCCGGCGCCGACAATAACAACTTTCACTACAACTCCTTGGCGGGTGCTTTGGCCAGAATCTGGGCGACCTGGGAACTGCGGTCCACCGGCAGCATGGCGTGGACTGTGTCGCCGTCCTGGTACGAAGTCCCGGTTTCCGGAAGCATGCCCTCGCCGAACCTGGTGAGGTATGCCACCCGGATGTCGGCAGCTTTTTCGACCTCGCTGATCCGGTGGCCGATCCAGCCGGCGTCGAGGTCCACCTCGGCGAGGACCAGCCGGCCGGAAGGCTCGCGGAAATCACCGGCGAGATGCTGTTCGGGCAGGATGCGGCGCAAGACCTGGTCTGCGCTCCACCGGACGGCGGCCACGGTGGGGATGCCGAGCCGTTGATAGATTTCTGCCCGGCCGGGATCGTAGATCCTGGCCACAACGTGGGGGACGTGGAAGGTCTCGCGCGCCACGCGGGTGGCCAGGATGTTGGAGTTGTCACCGCTGGAAACGGCCGCGAAGGCGTACGCCTCTGCCACGCCGGCCTGCTGGAGCGTGTCCCGGTCGAAGCCCACACCGGTGACTTTCCGGCCCGTGAAGCCCTGCCGAAGCCGGCGGAATGCGCGGTCGTCCTGGTCGATGATGGCGACGGAATGACCTGCGTCCTCCAGCGTGTGCGCCAGGGTGGCCCCTACCCGGCCACATCCCATGATCACGAAATGCGCCACCGTATCTCCCTCAACTTCCGTAAGCCTGTTGCTGCTGCTAGAACTCTACCGGCAGCGCGCGTGCTGCATCCGCCCGGACGCCGTCATGACATGGGCGGGGAATCAGACTAGCTTTGTGGAGTGCTGACTATATTGAATGCCGTGAAACGGGTGCTGGTGGGCAGGCCCTTCAGGAATGACAGGCTCGCCCATACCTTGCTCCCCAAACGGATAGCACTTCCGGTTTTCGCTTCCGACGCACTGTCCTCGGTGGCCTATGCCCCCGATGAAATCCTGCTCACCCTGGCCCTGGCCGGCGTGAGTGCGGTGGCCTTTTCGCCGTGGGTGGGCCTGGCCGTCATGGTGGTCCTCCTGACTGTGGTGGCGTCCTACCGGCAGAACGTGCACGCCTACCCTTCCGGCGGCGGGGACTACGAGATCGCCAACGAAAACCTGGGCAAGTTTTCCGGGCTGACTGTGGCCTCGGCGCTCCTGGTGGACTACGTCCTGACGGTGGCCGTCTCGATGTCCTCGGCGGCCACCTACCTCACCACGGCGGTGCCGTCCCTGCACGGGCAACAGGCCCTGTTCGCCACCATCGGCGTCGTGATCCTTGCCCTCGTTAACCTCCGCGGCATCAAGGAAGCCGGCAGCGTTTTCGCCGTCCCCACGTACATTTTTATGGCGGCGATCCTCGGCATGACGGCGGTGGGCGTCTTCCAGGCCGCGACAGGCCAGCTGGGCGAAGCATCGTCGGCGGCCTTCGAGATTGTCCCGGCTCCCGGTTTCGACGAAGGGCTGGTGGGCCTGGCCGGCGCCTTCCTCCTGCTCCGGGCGTTCTCCTCCGGCGCCGCCGCGCTGACCGGCATTGAGGCCATCAGCAACGGTGTGCCGAACTTCCAGAAACCGAAGAGCAAAAACGCAGCCACCACGCTGTTGCTGCTCGGCGTCATCGCCTCGTCCATGCTGGCCGGCATCATCTTTCTGGCCAACGCCACGAAGGTGCACATCGTGCTGGATCCGGCGACGGAATTCCTGATGAACGGCCTGCCGCTGCCGGAGGATTACATCCAGAGTCCTGCCATCAGCCAGATCGCCCAGACCATCTTCGGCCCGGGATCAATCCTGTTCTTCATCGTGGTCGCCGCCACCGGAGTGATCCTGGTGTTCGCCTCGAACACCGCGTTCAACGGGTTCCCGGTACTTGGCTCCATCCTCGCCCAGGACGGCTACCTGCCGCGCCAGCTGCGGACCAGGGGAGACCGCCTGGCGTTCAGCAACGGTGTCCTTGCCCTGGCCGCCGGAGCGCTGGTGCTGATCCTCGCGTTCAACGGCGACGTCACCAAACTGATCCAGCTCTACATCGTGGGCGTCTTTATTTCCTTTACGCTCAGCCAGCTGGGCATGATCCGGCATTGGGGGAGGCACCTCAAGCTCGCCAAGGACAAAGCCACCCGGCGCCGGATGGTGAAGTCCCGCACCATCAACAGCATCGGGTTCGGCATGACGTCCCTGGTGCTGGTGATCGTGCTGATCACCAAGTTCCAGCAAGGCGCGTGGATCGCGCTGCTGGCCATGTTTATCCTGTTCCTGATCATGTGGAGCATCCGGGCACACTATGACAACGTGGCCAAGGAACTTGCCGTGGACGAGGACTCCTCGCCGCGGGCCCTGCCATCCAGGGTCCACGCGGTACTGTTGGTGTCCCACGTGCGCAAACCGGTGTTGCGTGCCCTGGCCTATGCCCGGGCGTCGAGGCCGTCGCGGCTGGACGCCATCACGGTGGACATTAACGCAGAAGAAACCGCGCACACGGTTGCCGACTGGGAAAAGCTGGAGATCCCCGTGCCGCTGACCGTCCTCGCCAGCCCGTACCGGGAAACCATCACGCCCATTATGGAATACGTCAAGAACATGCGCCGTGATTCCCCCCGCGACCTGATCGTGGTCTACATTCCCGAATACGTGGTCGGCAAATGGTGGGAACAGCTGGTTCACAACCAGACGGCGCTGCGTATCAAAACCCGGCTGCATTTCGAACCTGGCGTGATGGTGGCCAGTGTCCCGTGGCAGTTGAAATCGTCCGAAGAAGCCAAAAAAATGCAGGATATCCGATGAACCCCCAGACCCAGAGCCGCCCCGCAACTGCCACGGCAGCCCCCACCGAACTGGTGCTCGACGTCGGCCCGGTGGCCCACGGCGGCCACTGCGTGGCCCGGCACGAGGGCAGGGTGATCTTTGTCCGGCACGGCATCCCCGGCGAAAAGGTACGCGTCCGCCTCACCGACGCGGGGGAGTCCGCCAAGTTCTGGCGCGCCGACGTTGTGGAGGTGCTGGAAGCCTCCCCGGACCGGATGGAGCACTTCTGGCGTCCGGCGGACTCCCTCCGAGCCTGGGCCCATGGGCATCCGCCGGTGGGCGGGGCCGAATTCGGCCACATCTCGCTGGCCCGACAGCGCACGCTCAAGTCGGCGGTACTGGCCGAACAGCTTCAGCGGCTCGCCGCCGTCGAACGCCTGCCCGAAGGGCTGGACCTCGGAAACCTCGTGGAGGCTGTGGAGGCGGGCGGGCCGGATTCCGGCCAGGAGACTGAGCCAACGTACGACGCCGGCACTGGCCTGGGGTGGCGGACGCGCGCCAGCTTCTCGGTGACTCCGGGCGGCAGACTTGGCATGCACGCGCACCGTTCCGACCACATCATTGCCGTCCGGGAGATGCCGCTCGCAACGGAGCGCATCAACCGGCTGCGCTTGTGGGACCTCGACCTGACCGGCATCGAACGCGTAGAGGTGGCAGCGCCGTCGAACGGTTCACGCCCACTGGTGCTGCTGGCTCCAGCACCCGGCACCAAGCCCAAGCGGCTTAGTGCCATCGCGGCCCAGCTTCCGGACGATGTTTCCGTGGCCACGTTCGACCCCCTCACAGGGGAAGTCGCGCAGCTGCGTGGCCGGACATGGGTCCAGGAGTCGGCAGCCGGCCACGACTACAGGGTTACGGGCGCCGGTTTCTGGCAGATCCACCGCGACGCGCCCGGGACGCTTGTGGGGGCCATCACAGATTTCCTTCACAATGGCGGATTCCTGGCGCCGGGTTCCGTGGTGGCCGACCTCTATGCCGGGGCCGGGCTGTTCACTGCTCCCCTGGCTGACGCGGTGGGGGAGACCGGGTCCGTTCTCTCGGTGGAAGGTGCGCCGGGAACCAGCCGGGATGCCCGCAAGAACCTTCACGGTGCTCCGCAGGTGGAGATCGAACACGGCCGGGTGGAACGAGTCCTCCGCCAAAAGCCGCGGAATTTCGATGCCATTGTGCTGGACCCGCCCCGGGCGGGTGCCGGGAAGCCCGTGGTCAGCCAGCTGATCGCTGCCGGGCCCCGCGCCATCGCCTACGTCTCCTGCGACCCGGCATCATTTGCCCGGGATGTGGGGTACTTCCAGCAGGCTGGCTGGTCCCTGGCGGGCTTGCGGGCCTTCGATCTCTATCCTCACACCCACCACCTGGAGACGGTAGCGCTGCTGACGCCGGGTCCGTGATGCTACTAGGATGGCGGTAGTAATCCCACGTCGCGCCCCGTATTCACGGCTGACCTCCTGCAATTTGTGTGGCCAGCACTAATTAGGCCTGCCTAACTAGCAAGCGGTCTACCGCGCGACAAAGATGAAACTGTTGCGAGAGGAGTCCTGCGATGAGCACTGTGGACAGCTTCGGTTCAAAAGGCAAACTTAATGTAGCCGGAACCGAATACGAAATTTTCCGGTTGAACTCCGTTGAAGGTGCAGAAAACCTTCCGTTCAGCCTCAAGGTATTGCTTGAAAACCTGTTGAGGACCGAGGACGGCGCGAACATCACGGCCGATCACGTGCGTGCCTTGGCCGGCTGGGATCCTAATGCCCAGCCCGATACAGAAATCCAGTTCACGCCTGCCCGCGTGATCATGCAGGACTTCACCGGCGTCCCCTGCGTGGTGGACCTGGCGACAATGCGTGAAGCGGTCAAGGAACTCGGCGGTGACCCCAAGCGGGTCAACCCCCTCGCTCCTGCGGAAATGGTCATTGACCACTCCGTGCAGATCGACGCTTTCGGCAACTCCGGCGCACTGGAGCGCAACATGGAGATCGAATACCAGCGCAACGGCGAGCGTTACCAGTTCCTGCGCTGGGGCCAGACCGCATTCGATGACTTCAAGGTTGTTCCCCCGGGAACCGGCATTGTGCACCAGGTCAACATCGAATACCTGGCCCGCACCGTCATGACCCGCGAAATCGACGGCGTTCTCCGGGCCTACCCGGACACCTGCGTCGGCACCGACTCGCACACCACCATGGTCAACGGCCTGGGTGTCCTGGGCTGGGGCGTTGGCGGCATCGAAGCCGAAGCGGCCATGCTGGGACAGCCTGTCTCGATGCTCATCCCGCGTGTTGTTGGCTTCAAGCTGACCGGGTCCATTCCGGCCGGCGCCACCGCCACGGACGTGGTGCTGACCATCACCGAGCAGCTGCGCAAGCACGGTGTTGTGGGCAAGTTCGTGGAATTCTACGGCGAAGGTGTTGCGGCAGTGCCGCTGGCCAACCGAGCCACCATCGGCAACATGAGCCCGGAATTCGGTTCAACCGCCGCAATGTTCCCCATCGACGACGTCACATTGGACTACCTGCGCCTCACCGGCCGCTCGGACGAAAATGTGGCACTCGTGGAGTCCTACGCCAAGGAACAGGGCCTCTGGCACGATGCAACACGTGAGATCAAGTTCTCCGAGTACCTTGAGCTGGACCTGTCCACCGTTGTTCCCTCCATCTCCGGCCCCAAGCGTCCCCAGGACCGCATTGAGCTGACGGATGCCAAGGAACAGTTCCGCAAGGACATCCACAACTACGTCGCCATCGAAGACGGCAGCGTGGACGAGTCCCTGGACGAGTCCTTCCCCGCATCGGATGCGCCGTCGTTCACGCACGCCGACTCGCACACCACCGAGACCAGCCGTGTTGTGTCCGCAGCGAATGGCGCCCACGGGCGTCCGACCAACCCGGTGCACATCAAGACTGAAGACGGCCGCGAGTTCGAACTGGACCACGGAGCGGTGTCCATCGCCTCGATCACGTCCTGCACTAACACGTCCAACCCCTCGGTGATGCTGGCCGCAGCCCTGCTGGCCCGCAACGCCGTCGACAAGGGCCTGACCTCGAAGCCGTGGGTCAAGACCTCCGTGGCTCCCGGGTCCAAGGTTGTCACCGACTACTACAACAAGTCGGGCCTGACGCCGTACCTGGAGAAGCTCGGCTTCTACATCGTGGGTTACGGCTGCGCCACCTGCATCGGCAACTCCGGACCGCTGGACGCCGAAATCTCCGAGGCCATCCAGGCCAACGACCTTTCCGTCACCGCGGTGCTCTCCGGTAACCGCAACTTCGAGGGCCGGATCAACCCGGACGTGAAGATGAACTACCTGGCCTCCCCGCCGCTGGTCATTGCCTACGCCCTGGCCGGTTCCATGGACTTCGACTTCGACACCGATTCCCTGGGCAAGGACGAAGCCGGCAACGACGTCTTCCTGAAGGACATCTGGCCCAACCCGGTTGAGGTCCAGCAGGTCATCGACTCCTCCATCGACAAGGACATGTTCGCCCGCGGCTACGAGGGCGTCTTCGACGGCGACGCACGCTGGAAGGCGCTCGACACGCCGGCCGGTGACACCTTCGCCTGGGACCCGAACTCCACCTACGTCCGGAAGCCCCCGTACTTCGACGGCATCAAGGCTCAGCCGGAACCCGTCCAGGACATCTCCGGCGCACGCGTGCTGCTGAAGCTGGGCGATTCGGTCACCACCGACCACATCTCCCCGGCCGGTTCCTTCAAGTCGGACACCCCCGCCGGCCAGTACCTTCTGGCCAACGGTGTGGAGCGCAAGGACTTCAACTCCTACGGCTCACGCCGTGGCAACCACGAAGTCATGATCCGCGGCACGTTCGCGAACATCCGCATCAAGAACCAGATCCTGGACGGCGTCGAAGGTGGCTTCACCCGCGACTTCACCCAGGCTGACGGCCCGCAGGCATATGTCTACGACGCCGCGCAGAACTACCAGGCAGCCGGCACTCCGCTGGTGGTCCTGGCGGGCAAGGAATACGGTTCCGGATCCTCGCGTGACTGGGCAGCGAAGGGCACCGCCCTGCTGGGCGTCAAGGCCGTCGTCGCTGAGAGCTACGAACGCATCCACCGCTCCAACCTGATCGGCATGGGCGTCCTGCCCCTGCAGTTCCCGGCTGGAGAATCCGCAGCCACCCTGGGGCTGACCGGCACGGAAACCTTCGCGGTTGAGGGCGTCACCGCCCTGAACGAAGGCACCACGCCCAAGACCCTCAAGGTCACCGCCACCGCAGAAGACGGCTCCGCCAAGTCCTTCGATGCAGTACTCCGCATCGATACTCCGGGCGAAGCCGACTATTACCGTAACGGCGGCATCCTGCAGTACGTCCTGCGCCAGATCTCGGCCAACTAGCCGGAATCTGAACCCACGCAGTACTCTTTCGAAGCCCCGGCCGGTCACCGACCAGCCGGGGCTTCGGCTTTGCATTTTCCGCGAGGCGTTAGAGTTAACAGGCACGTCTACCACCCGAAGGAGGGGTCATTGGGAATCTTGGACACCATCCGGAATCCGCAGGACCTGAACCAGCTGTCTCAAAGGCAGCTCGAAGAGCTGGCCGCTGAGGTCAGGAGTTTCCTGATCACCAACGTCTCCCAGACAGGTGGACACCTCGGACCGAACCTCGGCGTTGTGGAACTGACCCTGGCCGTGCACCGCATCTTCGATTCGCCCCGGGACAGCATTGTGTTCGACACGGGCCACCAGTCCTATGTGCACAAGCTCCTCACCGGCCGCCAGGACTTCAGTACGCTGCGCCAGCAGGGCGGCATGTCCGGCTACCCGTCCCGCGCCGAGTCCGAGCATGACATTGTGGAAAGCTCGCATGCTTCCTCCTCCCTCTCCTGGGCGGACGGCATATCCCGTGCCAGGCAGCTCACCGGCGAGTCGGAGCGCTACACCGTCGCCGTCGTCGGAGACGGGGCGCTGACCGGCGGCATGGCCTGGGAAGCCATCAACAACATTGCGGCCGACAAGCGCCGCCGCGTGGTGATCGTCGTCAACGACAACGGCCGCTCCTATGCCCCCACGGTGGGCGGCTTCGCGGACTACCTCGCCTCACTGCGCCCCACCATCGACTCGTTCCGCGCCGCCCCTGCCTATGAGGGCACCCTGGACTGGTGGAAGAAGAAGCTCCAGAACGGCGGCCCCGTAGGCCAGTTCACCTACAAGAGCCTGCATGCCATGAAAAAGGGCATCAAGGACTGGTGGGCGCCGCAGGGCATGTTCGAAGACCTCGGTATGAAGTACATCGGCCCGGTTGACGGCCACAACCTGCAGGCCATGGAGCACGCACTGTCCACGGCCAGGAACTACGCAGGACCCGTGATTGTCCACGCCATGACCGAAAAGGGCCACGGCTACGCCCCGGCCCGGGCCCATGAAGCGGACCAGTTCCACGCCGTCGGCATTATCGATCCGGAGACCGGTGAGCCGACGGGAGTTTCCGGGGCACAGTCCTGGACGTCTGTTTTTGCTGACGAGATCGCGAAGATTTCCGACGAACGCCCCGACATCGTGGGCATCACCGGGGCCATGCTCATTCCCGTGGGCCTGCACAAGTTTGCGGCCAAGCACCCGGACCGCGTGATCGATGTCGGCATTGCCGAGCAGCATGCGCTGACGTCCGCCGCCGGCATGGCTTTCGGCGGGCTCCACCCCGTGGTGGCCGTGTATGCCACCTTCCTGAACCGTGCCTTTGACCAGCTCCTGATGGACGTGGCATTGCACAAGGCCGGCGTCACCATAGTCCTGGACCGGGCCGGCGTCACCGGCCCGGACGGGGCCAGCCATCACGGCATGTGGGACATGGCAATGGTCCAGATCGTTCCCGGACTCCACCTCGCCGCGCCGCGCGACGCCTCCCGGCTGCGGGAAGAGCTGCGCGAGGCCGTGGCCATCAGCGACGCCCCCACCGTGGTGCGCTTCTCCAAGGGCACCGTGGGCTCCGAAGTGGAAGCCATCGAACGCCTGGCCGACGGTGTTGACGTGCTGGCCCGCCGGCCGGCCGGCTCCACCGAAAACGACGTCCTGATCGTCAGTGTCGGAGCCATGTCCGAACTGGCCCTGGACGTGTCCAACCGCCTGGGCGCCCAAGGCATCAGCACCACCGTGGTGGACCCGCGCTGGGTGCTGCCCGTGCGGCGTTCCATCATCGCGCTGGCCTCGCACCACCGGCTGGTCATCTGCATCGAGGATGGTGTCAGGGCAGGCGGCGTCGGATCGCGGATCCGGCAGGAAATGCGCGCCGCCGGCGTGGACACCGCCCTGAACGAGGTGGGGCTCCCTGCTGAGTTCCTGGACCACGGCACGCGCAGCCAGGTGCTGGAGCGCGTCGGGCTGACGGCCCAGCAGATCACGCACGACGTCGTCGCCCAGGTTCTGGGCACAAAAGTCCCCTTCGCGCGCCCCCTGCCAGGCCACGAGCACCCCACCACCGGCAGCCTGCCGATCCTGTGAGGGAAGAAGACGCACTGAAGTATCCGGCCGCCGTCGGGGATTCAGGCCCGGCGAGGCACACCAGCACCACCCGCGTTCCCGCGGGACTGCAGCCAGGCCAGCTGGTGGTGGCCCGGAACCGGAAATGGAACGGGCAAGCCCACTGGGTGGTCCCGGGGCGGTACCTCGGCGAGGACCGGCACGGCTGGTGGATCTTCCAGGGAACCAACGAATTCTGTTCGCGCCCGGGCGCTGCCTTTTACACAGCATCCGACGCGGTGCTGCTGGTGCCGCGGTCCGGAGACTGGGTGGCCACGTTCTACGACGACGCCCACCCCAGCGGCGTCAGGGTCTACATTGACCTCGCCGTCGCCCACGAGTGGACGGACATCCGCCCCGCCGTCACCGAGTTCCATGTGATCGACATGGACCTGGACGTGATCCGCATGGCCGGCCGGGGCGTCTTCATCGATGACCAGGACGAGTTCGCCGAGCACCGCGTCGCCATGAATTACCCGGACCTGCTGGTGGATGACATCCAAGCGGCCGCGGACGAGCTATATCAGGCCGTCAAGGCACAGCACGCACCATTCGACGGAACAGACGCCGAATGGTTCACGAAGGGACGGTCATGAGCGGGATCATCAGGGTCTACAAACGGGACGACGAGGGAGTACTGCACTTCCGTGAAGGCTGGTTCGACGAGGACTACAGCCAGTTCGTGATGAACTACGGCGTGGTTGGCCACCAGAGCAAAACCGAAGAGACCGATGTGGCTGACGCCGCAGCGGTGGAGGGCCTCATGGATGCCTTTGCCGTGCAGTGCGCCGAGGACGGCTTCGCCGAAATCCCCGACGAGGACCAGTTCTGGGTGGTGGCGCAGTTCGCCCTCAAAACCAAGGAGGGCACCGACCGTGACCGCTACCTTGAGGAAAAGGCGAAGGACGCCCTCATCAGCCACCTGGCCTGGCGCGGCCTGGGAACCGTGGAACGCTCGGAGTTCAGCGACTATAAACTGAACATCTTCTGCCTCTGCCCCGACGTGAACAAGGCTGTGAGCGCCATCAAGGTCTGCAGCCGTGGCGAAGACCTCGACTTCACCAAACTCAGCATCGGCGCCGCGCCCTTCAGCGAACCGGACAACTTCAGACTCAAGCACTCCCCGAAGCCTGCCAACACGTTCAGCCTCTAGTGGGGAAATCCATGCCTGACTACCGACGCCTGGGAAAGTCCGGGCTGACCGTCTCCGTGGTGGGGCTCGGGTGCAACAACCTGGGCCGCGCCAACACGGTGACCGAATCGCAGGCGGGGACTGACGCCGTCGTCCATGCTGCCCTCGACGCCGGGGTGACGCTTTTCGACGTCGCCGACAACTACGGGCGGGAGCCCGGGCTCAGCGAGACGATGCTGGGCAAGGCCCTGGCCGGCAAGCGGGACGATGCGGTGGTAGCCACCAAGTTCGGCATGGACGTCCGGGGTGCCAACGGCAACGACTTTGGGGCCCGGGGGTCCCGGCGTTACATTGTCCGTGCGGTGGAGGCCTCGCTGCGGCGGCTGGGCACGGACTGGATCGACCTTTACCAGTTCCACACGCCTGACCCACTGACCCCCATCGAGGAGACGCTGAGTGCCCTCGATGACCTTGTCTCCAGCGGCAAGGTCCGCTACATCGGACACTCCAACCGCGCCGGCTGGCAGATCGCCGAGGCGGAATTTGTGGCCCGGGCCGCCGGCGGCACCCGTTTCATTTCGACGCAGAACCACTACAACCTCCTGGACCGGCGGGCAGAACTCGAGGTCACGCCGGCGGCAGAAGCCTACGGCCTGGGTGTCCTGCCCTACTTCCCGCTGGCCAACGGCCTGCTGACGGGCAAGTATTCGCCGGGCTCGGCTCCGGCGGGGTCGCGGCTGAGCCATACGCGGACCAACATGGTGCGCGACGCCGACTGGGACCAGCTGCAGCGTTTCAGTTCCTTCGCGGCAGTCCGCGGCCTGACCGAGATCCAGGTGGCTTTCTCCTGGCTCGCGGCCCAGCCTGCCGTCAGCAGCGTGATCGCCGGCGCCACCCGGCCGGAGCAGATCCGCGAAAATGCGGCCGCTGTTGCCTGGGTGCCGTCGCCGTCGGAACTCGCCGAACTGGATGCGATCTTCCCGAAGGTCCCCAAAGCCGCACTCTTTTAGGAGACTCCGCCGATGACCAGACTGCTGCTGGACGTTGACACCGGGATCGACGACGCCTTGGCGCTGGCCTACCTGGCCTCGCTGCCCGACATGGAGTTTGTGGCCGTGACGGCGTCGCCCGGGAACATGGACGCACACCAGGTGGCGCGGAACACCCTCGCCATGCTGGAACTGTGCGGACGCACCGGGGTGGAGGTCGCCGTCGGCGCCCTGGCTCCACTGGGCATTCCGCTGGTGACGACGCCGGAAACCCATGGACCCCAGGGCATTGGCCACGCCGTCCTGCCGCCGCCGTCCGGGACGGTCTCGGCGCGGCACGCCGCCGACCTGTGGGTGGAGGCGGCCCGTGCACATCCTGGGGAACTCACGGCCCTGATCACGGCGCCGCTGACGAACTTCGCACTGGCCATCCGCCGCGAACCCCGGCTGCCCGAACTGCTGGGCAAGGTGGTGATCATGGGCGGCAGCTTCTACCACCAGGGGAACACCACTCCCACCGCCGAATGGAATACGCACGTTGATCCGCAGGCGGCTAAGGAAGTTTATGCGGCCTACCGCGGCCTGCCGGTGGACCGGCTGCCCATTGTCTGTTCACTGGACACCACTGAGCGGATCGAGCTGCGGCCGGAGCATGTGTTGCGGCTCGCGGAGGCGGCCGGCTGCAGTGAGCGGGAGCTGGTCCTGCCGAAGCAGCCTGAAGGGCTCAGGAGCACGGCCGACAGTCCGCTGGTGCGGCACCTGTCCGATGCCCTGCGCTTCTACTTTGAGTTTCACCGTCTCTACGGCCAGGGCTACCTGGCACACGTCCACGACTACTTCGCTGCCGGTGTGGCCGCCGGGACGCTCGATTACGCAACCCGCCTGGCCACCGTGGACGTCGAGGTTGACTCGCCCCTGCTGATGGGGACCACCGTGGCCGACTACCGGAACCTGTGGAATCACCCGCCAAATGCCCGGATCGTCTCGAACAACAACCCTGAGCAGGCCTTCGGGGAATTGATACGGTCCGTCGGCGGCCTCGCGGCGCGGCTGCGCTGAACGTTCGCCCTACAGCGGGGCGTTTTCAGGCAAGTCCACGTCCAGCGCGAGCAGGGCGTTCTCCACCACTTCCATGAGGGCCGGATGGATCCAGTACGGTCCCCGCGCGAGCTGGTGGACCGATACGTCGCCGGAGTGCTGCCCGACGCCGTCCGGACGGCAGGAATCGAAGTGGGCTCCCAGCCGCCAGCAGGGCTGGAAGTCGTGACCCGCAGTACCGCGACGGACAGCTACACGTTCCTGATCAACCACACGGACGCCGACGCCGAGTACCCCGCCACCGGGCGGGACCTCCTCGCCGGCGGGCACATCAGCGGCACCGCGGTCATTCCCGCCGGTACGGTGTGCGTCATCCACACCCGCGGCGAAGCCAGTTAACCCTACTTTCAAGCAACGCGGGGTCACTTCCTGCCCAATAACCTTCGTTTATCGGGCCGTAAGTGACCCCGCGTTGCCCTCCATGCCCATTCCACCGGAAAGTCGAGATGCGCCATGAACATCGCCACAGCTGAACACGTCGAAGTCCGGGTTGACAGTGCCTGCCAGATCGAGGAACGCCTCAACGCAGCCGTTCAGGACCTGCAGCCGCTCGCCGCCCGCGCACGGAACGGCATCCTCGTGACGCGGCTCAATCCCGGCCCGGATCTGCAGGGCAAGGGTGTCCCTGCCCGTCACCATGCCGGGAGTCCGGAACCGGTAGACTGATCCGCGAACCGGGCCGGCGCAGACGCCCCCGGCTGCCGCCGAGGTGACATAGGCGGCGTTCCGCACCGCCCGGGCCATCGGGCGCCACAGCCTGCATCCCAGAAGGAACGCCATGTCATCGCCCTCCCTCACCTTGCCGTCACCGGCCACTGCCCGGAACCGCCGCTTGCTGGAAGCCCTCGGAGCGTTGGCCATCGCCGGCACGTACATCTACCTGGTGTTGAACCAGCCCGCGGACATCACCGGCGGCCCCGGCAGCGCGTCGGCCCTGATCGCCCTGTCCGGCTTCCTCGTGGGGGCCGTGCTGCTGATAATCGGCGTACTGCCCACACTGCCGGTGTCCACGCTGGTGCTGATTCCGGTGGCACTGGTCCTGAATATTGTCCTGGGCCAGTTCGTGGGCAGCACCTTGGTGCCCTTCTACCTCGACGCCATCGGCACCGTCCTGATCGCCGTCCTGGCCGGACCCGCCGCCGGAGCAGCCACGGGCGCCCTCAGCAGCATTGTCTGGTCCTTCTTCAACCCCACCGTCCTGCCGTTCGCCGCCGGTGCCGCCCTGATCGGCTTCCTGGCCGGCGTCGCCGCACGCCACGGCCTGTTCCGGCGCTTCTACCTGGCACCGGTGGCGGGGTTCCTGGCCGGCATTATCGGCGGTGTGGTCTCCGCTCCCGTTGCTGCGTTCGTCTTCGGCGGCACCTCCGGCCTGGCCACCGGCGCCATCGTCAGCGCCTTCCGCTCCATGGGTGACACCCTCCTGGCGGCCATCACCAAGCAGGCACTCATCTCGGACCCCATGGACAAGGCCATCGTCTTCACGTTGGTGGCCGTCCTGGTGTATGCCCTGCCGCGCCGCACCCGCCTGCAGTTCCCGTTTGTCCGGCGGTACCGCGTGCTTGCAGGAACAGCCATCAGCCAGCCCATCGGCGAATCCACCGGCGAATCCACCGGCCAGGACGCCTGACCCGGCCCTGATGCGTCTTCACCCCCTGACGTCGCTGGCGGCTGCCGGCAGCACTGCAGTCATCACGACGGCGGCTGCCAGCTGGCCGCTGTCCCTCACCGTGATCGCCGCGGCCGCGGGCTTGGCGGTAGCCGGGGGAGTGGCCGGCCGGATGCTGCCGGCGGGGGCGGTCATCCTGGCTCCGCTGGTCCTGTCACTGCTGGCCATGCACGGACTCTTTTTTCCGGAGGGCACCACGGTCCTGGCGCAGTGGGGCCCTGCGCGGGTCACCGTGGAAGGGCTCCATTTTGCCCTCGAGCGGGCTGCACAGCTTTCCGCTGCGGTGCTGGTGCTGCTGCTATGTTCCTTCACCATCAGCGTCCCGGACCTGGTGGCTGCCCTGTCCGCCCGCGGCGTCCACGCGCGGTTCGCGTTTGTGCTCGCCTCCACCCTGACACTGCTGCCGGCCATCAGTTCACGGCTGGGGCGGATCCGGCAGGCCCAGGAAGCGCGTGGCCTGGTGATCAGGCCTGGAATTGTCGGGCGCGCAGGCGCGTTCCGGTGGCAGGCGGTTCCCCTGGTGCTGTCCCTCGTGGAGGAAGCCGGCACCCGCGCGGCAGCCTTACAGGCCCGCGGGTTCGGCAGCGCCGGGCATCGCACCAGTTACCGGGCGGTCCAGGATTCTCCGGTCCAGCGGTGGGTTCGCCTCGTGCTGGTGGTGGCGGCGGTGGCGGCCATCGCCGCCCGCCTCTGGCAGCCGACGGCGGGTGCTTCTTAAGTGGCGCAAGGCTCACCTCCGGCTCTGGCCGCGGGTATCGAAGAATTTGTCTTCTCCGGCGAGCAGGAACCGGTCCTGGCCGGGCTCGACGTGGCCTTTGCCGCGGGATCGCTGACAGCCGTGCTCGGCGGATCCGGCAGCGGCAAGTCAACCCTGGGACGCCTGCTCGCCGGCTGGTTGCTGCCCGGCGACGGCGGGACACTCACGGGTTTTCTCGAGCTTGCCGGCACGTGCCTCCGGTTCACCGGAACAGCCGCCGATCCGCGGATCGATCCAGGGAGCTGGGGCCGCCAGGTGGGCTTTGTGCCGCAGGATCCAGCGGCCGCCTTGTCCACTATCCGTGCCACGGTGGCCGAGGAGCTGGCCTTCGGGCTGGAAAACGCGGGGACTGACCGTGAGACGATGGCCGGCGCCGTCCGGCACACGGCAGCACTGACCGGCCTGACCCGGCTGCTGGACCGGGATCCTGCCACGCTTTCCGGCGGCCAGCTGCGCCGCCTGGCCATCGGCTGCGCGGTCATTTCCCGCCCCGCGGTTCTCATCATGGACGAACCCTTCGCCTCCCTCGACACGGACGGAGCCGAAGACCTCGCTGCCCTGGTGCGGAACCTCGTCCAGGACGGCACCGCCGTCGTGATCCTGAGCCAGCGGGCCGACGCCTTCCTGCACAACGCCGATACGTGGCTGGTCCTTGCCGGCGGTACCGTGGCCGCGGCTGGCTCGCCGGCAGAAATCCTGGCTGCCGGCGCGCTGGAACTCGCGGGCGTGGTTAGCCCCCGCCCGCACACAGGGCTCCGCCGGCCGGCAGAAGCCGAGTATCTATCCGTCCTCGACGGTCCGCCGGCTTTGGAGCTGCGTGACGTCTCGTTCACATACCGAGGGACGCAGCGCCGAGGCTGGTTCAGGGCACAACCGGGCCCGCCTGCTGACCCGGTCCTGCACGGACTGAGCCTGGCCGTCAGCGCGGGCGAGATCCTGGCCGTGGCAGGTCCCAACGGCGCCGGAAAGTCCACGCTCCTGAGGCACCTCAACGGCTTGCTCCAGCCCACGGCAGGCAGCGTACTGGTCAGGGGACGGCACATCGGTGGACAGCCCGCGGGGCGCGTGGCCGCCGACGTCGGGCTCCTCTTCCAGCAGCCCAGGGACCAGCTGTTTGAGCGGACCGTGGAACGGGAAGTCCGCTTCGGACTCGAGCGTGGGCAGCCGGCGGCTGACGAGGCGGTGCAGCAGGCCCTCGCCGCCGTTGGCCTGGAGCACCTTGCCGGGCAGCACCCGGCCGAACTGCCCGCGTCCCAGCAGCGGCTTCTGGCACTGGCCACAGTGCTTGCCCGGCGTCCCTCAGTCCTTGCGCTGGACGAACCGACCGTTTCCCTGGACGGCCATGGGCTGGCCGCGCTGGACCGGGTGGTGCGCAGCACGACGGCGGAGGGCACCGCCGTCGTGCTGGTCACCCACGACCTGGACTACGCCCGGTCCATCGCGCACCGGCTGGTGCGCATCGAGGCCGGCCGCCTGCTACCCGCGGACTGATTCCGGGGTGGCTGCATCCGGGCTGACCGATTCCGGGCTGACTGATTCGGAGGACTGACCCGTCCGGCCCGATGCGACGCCGGGTGCCAGGAAGCGCCTGCCGTTGACCCGTTCGGAGGCGCCAACACGGTCCAGGTACGGCGTGATGCCGCCCAGGAACATCGGCCAGCCAGCGCCGAGGATCATGCAGAGGTCGATGTCTTCAGGGCCGGCCACTACGCCCTCATCCAGCATCAGCCCGATCTCCTCGGCGAGGGCGTCCTGCACACGGCGCAGCACGTCGTCCCCGGTGGACGGTGACGTGCCGAAGGACATCAGCGACAGGGTGGACGCCGGGATCTCCTGGGAGCCGTCGGCCGCCGGGGCCCAGAGCGATTTCACGCCGTTCTCGATCAGTTTCTGCAGGTTCGTGGACACGGCGAAACGGTCTCCGAAGGCGGCGTGGAGGGACTCCTGGACATGCTGGGCAACCGGCAGGCCCACCATGGCACCCAGCGTGAACGGCGTCATCGGCAGGCCCATGGGACGCAGCGACGTGTCGGCGACGTCGGCAGGGGTGCCTTCGTCGAACGCGGCCGTCACTTCGCCCATCAGCCGCAGCAGGATCCTGTTGACCACAAAGGCCGGCGCATCCTTGACCAGCACCGCGGTCTTCTTCAGGCCCTTGGCCAGCTCAAAAGCGGTGGCCAGCACGGCGTCGTCGGTCTTGGGTGCCCGCACGATTTCGAGCAGCGGCATCACGGCCACCGGGTTGAAGAAGTGGAAGCCAACCAGCCGTTCCGGGTGCGCGAGGTCTTCGGCCATGGCCGTGACGGACAGCGAGGACGTGTTGGTGGCGAGGATGCAGTCCGGCGAGACGATTGCCTCCACCTCGGCGAAGACCTGCTTCTTGATGTTCAGCTCTTCGAAGACAGCCTCGATGACAAAGTCCGCGTCCGCGAACGCCTCCTTGGAGACCGATCCCGTGACCAGTGCCTTGGTGCGGTTGGCTGCGTCCTGGCTGATCCGTTTCTTGCCGAGGAGCTTGTCCACCTCGGCATGGACGTAGCCCACGCCCTTGTCCACACGGGCCTGGTCGATGTCCGTCATCACCACGGGGACCTTGAGCTGGCGCGCGAACAAAAGGGCCAGCTGGCTGGCCATGAGGCCTGCCCCCACGACGCCGATCTTGGTGACCGGACGGGCGAGCTTACGGTCCGGTGCGCCGGCAGGCCGCTTGGAACGTTTCTGGACCAAATCCAGGAACGCGTAGACCGTGGCGCGGAACTCGTCTGTCTGCATCAGACCGGCGAGGGTTTCACACTCGAGGGCAGCCGATTCGGCCTGGGACATGGTCCGGTTGGCGTCGAGGATGTCCAGGACCATAGCGGGCGCAGGCGAGGCATTGGACGTCTTGGACTCCACGAACAACCGGCCGGCGGCAACGGCTGCAGACCAGCGCCCGGCAACGGCGGGATCAGCGGGATCCACGGCGTTGGCCCGTGCCGGGACCACCTCGCCAGTGATGACGGTGGCCGCCCAGGCGAGGGACTGTTCCAGGAAGTCTGCCGGTTCGAACAGGGCGTCGGCGATACCGAGCTGGAAGGCCTGCGGCCCATTGAGCGTCCGGTTGTTGCTGAGCGGGTTCTCGATCATCACCTTGACCGCGTTCTCGGGTCCAATCAGGCGCGGCAGGATGTAGACGCCGCCCCAGCCGGGGACCAGGCCGATGAAGGCCTCGGGAAGCGCCAGCGCGCCGGCGCCGGTGGACACCGTGCGGTAGGTGGACTGCAGGGCGATCTCCAGGCCGCCGCCCAAGGCAACGCCGTTGATGAACGCGAAGCTGGGAACGCCGAGGTTGGCCAGCGTGGCATAAACGTCATGCCCAAGCTGCGCCATCCACAGGCCGTGATCCCTGTTCTCCAGTGACTTCACTGCGGACAGGTCGGCGCCGGCCACGAGGAAGTACGGTTTGCCGGTCACGCCCACACCCACGATCTCGCCGCGGGCCGCACGCTCCTTCAGGCCCTCCAGGACCGTGCCAAGTTCCACCAGGGTATTGGGGCCCAGCGTGGTGGGTTTGGAATGGTCCAGGCCGTTGTCCAGGGTGATCAGCGCAAAAACTCCGGGGCTCTGCTGGCCGGGTCCGGCAGGCAGCTTGATGTCCTGGACGTACGAGTGGGTCACGGTTTCGTCGGGGAAGAGCTCGGCAAGCTTGGTGAAATCGGCGGCGCTCATGCGGCGGCTCCTTCGGTGGTGGCTACTGGGTTTTCTTCGTGGACGACTGCTGCTACGGCGCCGCCATACTCTGTGTATTTCGAGTGACGCGGGTTTTCCCAGATGACGGTGGCGCCCATGCCCAAGCCTATGCACATGGTGGTGATCCCGTACCGGACCGAGGGATCTTCTTCGAACTGCCGCGCGAGCTGGTTCATCAGCCTTACCCCGGAGGACGCGAGGGGGTGGCCCACCGCGATGGCGCCGCCGTACCGGTTCACCCGGGGGTCGTCGTCGGAAATTCCAAAGTGGTCCAGGAAACTCAGGACCTGCACGGCAAATGCTTCGTTGACCTCGAAAAGTCCGATGTCCTCAATGCTGAGTCCGGCGTTCTTCAGGGCCTTTTCGGTGGCGGGCACGGGGCCGATGCCCATGACCTCCGGTTCGACGCCGGCGTAGGCGTAGCTGACCAGCCGCATCTTGACCGGCAGGCCCAGTTCCGCGGCGGCTTCCGAGGAAGCCAGGACGGCGGCGGTGGCGCCGTCGTTCAGGCCGGCGGCGTTGCCTGCCGTCACGCGGCCGTGGGCGCGGAAGGGAGTCCGGAGGGCCGCCAGGTCCTCGAGCGTGGTTCCCGGGCGGGGCGGCTCATCAACACTGTTCACCGTCCAGCCCTGACCCGGCTTGAGGGTAGCGACCGGAACGAGGTCCGGCTGGATCTGGCCCTTGGCGTAGGCGGCCTCGAGTTTGTCCTGCGAGGCAACCGCGTAGGCGTCTGTGCGTGCCTTGGTGATGGCGGGGAAACGGTCGTGCAGGTTTTCGGCAGTGTTGCCCATGTTCAGGGCGGCGGGATCCACCAGGCGCTCGGACATAAAGCGCGGGTTCGGGTCGGCGCCGGAACCCATCGGGTGGTTGCCCATGTGCTCCACGCCGCCGGCGATGACGACGTCGTAGGCGCCGAAACCGATGCCGCTGGCCGTTGTGGTGACTGCGGTCATGGCGCCGGCGCACATGCGGTCGATGGCGAAGCCGGGGACGGTTCGGGGGAGCCCTGCCAGGAGGGCGGCTGTGCGGCCGAGCGTCAGGCCCTGATCGCCGGTCTGGGTGGTGGCTGCGACTGCGACTTCGTCGATCCGGGCCGCGGGCAGCGTGGGATTGCGGCGCAGAAGTTCGCGGATGCACTTCACCATCAGGTCATCGGCGCGGGTTCCGGCGTAGATGCCTTTCTCGCCGGCCCGGCCGAAGGGTGTGCGGACGCCGTCAACAAAAACGACGTCGCGGACAGTTCGCGGGGATCCGCTGCTTCCGTGGTGGCTCACGTTTACTCCTCATCGAGACGTTGGCGCCGTCCGGAGGCCAAAGGGCAGCGCTCTGGGACGGCAGTGCTCACTATGTTACTCGTCAGTAACATAGTGTGCAAGGCTCGGTGAGGGGCGTTTATTCGGTGGCTGCGGTTGCCTTGGTTTCCCTGGCCGGCAGCGGCTGCGGGTTGAGGAACGCGTCCGTGAGGAGCGGTGCCACCACGCCGATCTGCCATTCGCGGGCACCGAGGACGCGCAGCTCGGCGGCTACCGCTACTTCGGTAATGTCCGACGGCGGACGCCACGCCACGCGGCGCAGATAGTCCGGCGTCAGCAGGTTCTCCACGGGAAGGTTCAGTTCCTCCGCCTTCTCCTGCAGGAGCGGACGGGCGGTGGACAGGCGTGCGGCGGCCTCGGGGTCCCGATCGGACCACACCCGCGGCGGGGGCGGTGCATTGGTGGGCAGGTGCAGCGGCGGAAGGTCCTCAAGATCGCGGGCAGCGGCGATGCACCGGAGCCAGCGGGGTGCCTCGCGCTGAGCCGCACGGCCATGGAAGCCCTTGGTGCCGAGCAGCTGGGGAACGGTGGACGGCATGGCCTTGGCGGCGGACACCAGGGCGGAATCTGGGATCAGCCGTCCCGGCGCCACATCGCGTTTCTGCGCCAGGGAATCGCGCTCCAGCCACATTTCGCGGACAGCGGCCAGCTGGCGCCGGTCACGGATCTGGTGCAGGCCCGACGTCTTGCGCCAGGGGTCAACCCGGGGAGGGGCGACGCCGGCGGCAAGGATCGCGGCAAATTCCTGCTCGGCATATTCCAGCTTGCCGTCGGCCTGCAGCAGTTCGATGAGTTCTTCGCGCAGTTCGGTCAGGACTTCCACGTCCAGGGCGGCGTAGCGCAGCCACGGCTCGGGCAGCGGCCGCGTCGACCAGTCGGCAGCCGAATGTTCCTTCGCCAGGCCAAACCCGAGCAGCTGTTCGATGACGGCAGCCAGGCCAACGCGTGGCAGGCCGGCCAGCCGTGCGGCGAGCTCCGTATCAAAGAGCTTGTCCGGCCACATGCCCAGCTCCAGCAGGCAGGGCAGGTCCTGGCTGGCTGCATGCAGGATCCATTCCACGCCCTGGAGCGCATCGTTGATGATGGACAGGTTCTCGAACGGTTCAGGGTCGATCAGCCAGGTACCGGAGCCTTCGCGCCGGATCTGCACGAGGAACGCGCGCTGGCCGTACCGGAATCCTGAGGCCCGTTCTGCATCAACCCCTGCGGGCCCTGTTCCGGCGGCGATGGCTGCCGCGCACCGCTCCAGCCCGGACTGCGTTTCGATAACCAGTGGCACGCCGTCGCGCGGTGCATCGAGGTCAATGACTACGGGGACCTGGCTGTCGAAGCCTTCCACCGTGATGTGGGGAGTGGTATCAGCAGCCGGAGCGCCGGCCGTGGTGTTTTCCGGAATATGAGGGGTCATGATGCCTTCAGTTTACCGACAAGGGGCAGTCCTAGTTCCGGCGACGGCGTGGAAGGGCCGTGACACCGTCAGGCAGAGGAGGGAGGCCGGCGAACGTGCAGACCATGTCTGACCACGCCTCCAGATGGGCAGTAACGTCCGAGGACTCCGGTGTCCAGGAGGCGCGCAGCTCGATATCGATCGATCCGGGCCGGTCGGAAAGTGTTCCAAAGCTCTCCGACAGGACGCGCGTGGCGGTCCCGCCGGCCGCCCGGTAGGGGGCCTTGTGGTTCTCCAGCGCCTCGACCAGCCAGGTCCAGGCGACGGTGCCCAGCATTTCGTCGTTGCCCATTTCGGGCTCAAGCTGGGCCCGGATGTAGGTGACGATCCGGAATTCGCCGTCCCAGACTGCTGAGCCTTCGGGGTCGTGCAGCAGGATGAAGCGGCCCGTGGCCAGCTCGGTGTCGTCGTCGTCCTCGGTGCCGGAGGCCGCCGCCAGGGCCATGGCGGCGGGCCCGTGGACCGGTGTTGTGCCGCTGCCCGGTCCGGGCGCCATGACCTCGGCCCCGAGGGCCACGGCGAACGGTGCCAGGCGCGCCGGGGCGGGAATTTCCGCCAGGCGCAGTTCACTGCGGCATTGGGCCTTCCGGAGGGTTCCCAAGGCGTGGAGAAAATCCGGGGGAACCTGGGCTAGTGCGTTCACCTTCGCAGATTACGCAACAGCAGGGGGCGGGCAGTGCAGGCTCGCCGTCGGCCGGTCCATGCTATCCGGCTTCCTTGCCCGCGTGGTGGGCCGCAAGTTCCCGTCGGATCGCGGCCACAAAGGCGTCGACGTCCTCCTCGCTGGTGTCGAAGGAGCACATCCAGCGGACCTCGCGGGCGGTTTCATCCCAGTCGTAGAACCGGAAGGACTCGCGCAGGCGGTCAGCTATGCCGGCCGGCAGGACGGCAAACACGCCGTTGGACTCCGTCTTCTGTGTGGGCTCGACGCCCTCGATCGTGTCCACCGCGGCGCGGAGGCGGGCGGCCATGGCGTTGGCGTGCGACGCAGAACGGAGCCACAGGTCGCCTTCCAGCAGGGCGATGAACTGGGCGGACAGGAAGCGCATTTTCGAGGCCAGCTGCATGTTCATCTTGCGCAGGAACTTCAGGCCGTGGGCCGCTTCGGGGTTCAGGGCCACCACCACTTCGCCGTACAGCAGCCCGTTTTTGGTGCCACCGAAGGAGAGGATGTCCACGCCGGCGTCGCGCGTGAAAGCCCGCAGCGGTACGTCCAGGTGCGCGGCGGCGTTGGCCAGCCGCGCGCCGTCCATGTGGAGTTTCATGCCCTTGGCGTGGGCATGATCGGCAATAGCCCGGACCTCATCCGGGGTGTAGCAGGTGCCAAGCTCGGTGGTCTGCGTGATGGACACTGCCAGCGGCTGCGCCCGGTGCTCATCGCCCCAACCCCACGCCTCGCGGTCAATCAGCTCCGGCGTCAGCTTGCCGTCCGGGGTGGGGACATGCAGGAGTTTTATCCCGCCGATCCGTTCCGGAGCACCGTTTTCGTCCATGTTGATGTGCGCCGTCGATGCGCACACCACAGCACCCCAGCGCGGGAGCAGCGACTGCAGGGACAGCACGTTGGCCCCCGTGCCGTTGAACACCGGGAAACATTCGATGCCCGCGCCGAAGTGATCCTCCATCAGCCCCTGCAGCCGTGCCGTGTAGTCATCCTCGCCGTAGGACACCTGGTGCCCTTCGTTGGCCGCCGCGAGGGCGGCCAGGACCTCGGGGTGCACACCGGAGTAGTTGTCCGAGGCGAAACCGCGGATGGACGCGTCATGCAGCCGGGCGGCGGGGTTTTCAAGCCGGGGGGCAGCATCTGCCGTAGTTGTCATTGCTTTGCTCACGTTCTCAGTCTAGGGAGGTCGGGTCCGGCCGGTCAGGGTCCAGGAAGTCAGGGGATTTTGGGGTCAGGGGTCAGGGGCAGGCGCCGGCCGTTCAGTTCGGCTGCCGGGCGGCTGAACAGTCGGACGACGGCGGCGGCCAGGTCCTCGACGTCGGTGGCGCCGGCAAAGGTCCGTTCCGGGTGCGCCTTCCGGAGTTCCGCGTCCACGAGCGCTTTCACCACCAGGACGACGGCGGCGCCGCGCAAGGCGGTGCCTTCATCCGCAGCCTCGCGGGCCAGGCCCTCCGCCATCGCCAGTGTCCAGGTCTCGGCGGCGGCCTTCGCCGCCACATAGCTGGCCGTCGCCGCCGTGGGCTTGTCCACCGCGGTGGAGGACACCATGGCAAACCTTCCGGTTCGGGCGGCGGCCAGGTCGGCGTAAAAGACCCGGGAGACATTCCGGAGCGTGGTGATGGCGCCGCGCTCCAGGAAGTCCCAGTCGGCGTCGCTCTGGTCCGTGATGCCTTTGGCGCCGCGCCAGCCGCCCACGAGGTGCATGACGCCGTCCATGGTCCCGGCGGTGTCCGTCAGGGTCTTCCGGAGGGCCTGGACGTCGGCGAGATCCGCAAGGTCGCACACCAGGGGAGTGACGCCGTCGCCCGCCTGCCTCGCAGCAGCGTGGATGCGCGTCCTGTCTGAGCCGACCGTGAACACCCGGAACCCCGCCTGGTACAACGCCCGGGCCACCGCGATCCCGGACGGACTGCTGCCGCCGGTGACCAGGACGTTCAGCCCCAGGGCATTATCCGGAACAGGTGCAACGCGCGGGGCGCCGGGTTCGCTCACAGCGCGGACGCTCCGGTGATGCCGGCGGTGGATTCGATGACTGGACGCATTTTCTTCTCCAAGGCTTCGTAGAACATGGACAGCGGAAATTCGTCGTCCAGCACCTGGTCGGTGAGGCCGCGGGGCGGACCGGCGACGGGAAGCGCGTCGGGGCCCTTGGCCCAGGCCGATGCGGGGTTGGGCGTGAGTGTGGCGGAGATCAGCTGGTACGCGGCAAGCCAATGGGCCATTTTCGGCCGGTCAATGGAGCGCCAGTAGAGCTCGTCGATCGAGGCGCCGAGGGCGATCACCGCGTCCGCCACGTGGTCCCAGTCGATGCTGAGCCGGCTGTCGGTCCAGTGCAGGACGTGGTGCTGGTGCAGCCAGGCGAAGAGCAGCTGTCCGCCGAGCCCGTCGTAGTTGCGCACCCGGTTGCCGGTGATCGCGAAGCGGAAGATCCGGTCGAAGATGATGGCGTACTGCACCAGTTTCGCGTGCCGGCGTGCTTCCGGCCCGGCGTCTTCGTCCTGTTCGATCCGGACGGATTCGCGGAAGGCTGTGAGGTCGCAGCGCAGTTCTTCCAGCGAATACAGGAAGTAGGGCATCCGCTGCTTGATCATGAACGGGTCAAAGGGCAGGTCGCCGCGCATGTGAGTCCGGTCATGGATCAGGTCCCACATCACAAACGTGGCCTCGGTCAGCTCCTGGTCGGCCAGGAGTTCCGCGGCGCCTGCGGGCAGGTCCAGGGAGGTGATGTCTGCGGCCGCGCGCAGGACCCGGCGGAACCGGGCAGCTTCACGGTCCGCGAAAATAGCGCCCCAGGTGAAGGTGGGTGTCGCCCGGACGGCCACGGTTTCGGGGAACAGTACCGCCGAGTTGGTGTTGTAGCCGTGGGTGAAGTCCAGGAACCGGATGGGCACAAAGAGCTTGTTGGAATAGTCCCCGGCCTCAAGGCCGGCCACAAAATCGGGCCAGATGACCTCGATCAGTACGGCCTCCACGAGCCGGCTGCTGCTTCCGTTCTGGGTGTACATGGGGAAGATGACAACATGCTGCAGGCCGTCCTGGCGCTGCAGCTGGGGCTGGAACGCCAGCAGCGATGCGAGGAAGTCCGGGACGGCGAATCCAGCCGTGGCCCACGCCTGGAAATCAGCGACGACGGCGTCAAGGTAGGCCGCGTCGTGCGGGAACAGCGGTGCCAGTTCGGCAAGCGACTCCGTGATGGCGGCAACCTGCAGGGCTGCCTCGGCGTGATGGCCGGCATCAGGCACGGAGCCGTCCTGGACCTGCAGTGCCTGCAGGGATTCGGCGGCGCTCCTGAGGCGGAGCCAGGCGGGATTTTCGGCGGTGATCCTCGTAGGGGCCACGGTCACGGTGACGGTCATGGTGCGACTGCCTTTCTCATTGCTTGGGGCATCTACGGCGAGCGTAGCAAGCAACCAGAGTCCCTAACTCAAATAGAGCCTGAGCATAAGAGACTCTCGGGCTCGAAGCACCTCGTGGCGCCGCCAGATATAGGCGGAGCCACGGCTGGCGGACTCAGGCCTCCGTGGATTCTTCCCCGGCAGCGCCGCGCGGCACCAGCTTCAGGGACACCGAATTGATGCAGAAGCGCTGGTCCGTGGGCGTGCCGTAGCCCTCACCCTCAAATACGTGGCCCAGGTGTGAATCACAGTTCGCGCACCGTACCTCCACCCGCTTCATGCCGAGCGTCCGGTCGTGGATGTAACGGACGGTGCCTTCGGCGAGCGGTGCCCAGAAGGACGGCCAGCCACAATGCGAGTCGAATTTTTCGTTGCTCCGGAAGAGCTCGGTGCCACAGGCACGGCATTGGTAGACACCCTCCGTATGGGTGTCCACGTACTCACCGGTGAAGGGGCGCTCCGTACCCGCCTGCCGCAGCACGTGGTATTCCTCCGGTGTGAGTTCCTGCCGCCACTCGGCGTCGGATTTCCGGTAGGCGGGTTCCGCAGCGACGGCGTCAGCGGCCGGACCGGGGACGGAATCCGTGGCCTTGTTCTCGAAGATGCTCTTACCAAAGATGCTCATAGTCAGCTCAACGCTCAGGAGTCGCCGATAAATCCCGAACCGGCATACAGGTGGAGTACGGGGAGCCCCAACTGGTCCTGGGCTTTGTTGGCCCAGTCCGTGTGGAACGTATCCGCCACTGCGTGCGGACGGGTGATCACCACTGCCTGGGCTGCGCCGAGTTCCTTGACCTTGGCCACGAGGCCTTTGACGGCCCCGCCGTCCACTACCTCGCCCGTTACCCCTGCGCCCAGCCCCTCCAAGGCGGCAAGCGAGACGGCCAGCGTCTCTGCAGCCTCGGCCCGTTCAACGGTGGGGTCCGGGGCGTGGGCGGTCAGTTCGCGGAACGCCTTAGCAACGTCCAGGAGGGAGAGATTCTCAAGGAAATCCACCAGCAGATGCCGTTCAGTGTTCCCTGGAACCAGTAGGACAAGGGGAGTGTCCTGCCCGTCCACCAGGCGTTCTATGTTGACGCGGTCGTCCGCGCCCAGGGGTTCTTCGGTCAGGATGACGATTGGATCGCTCATGGCATCAGCCTAGTCGTGCGCACCGGCGCCTGCATCCATTTGGGCCGCACGGTGCGCGCTGTGTCATGAGCGCGGCGTCCCCGGGGCCGGCAGAATTTCGGTGCCACGTGCCGGACGGAATATGGTCAACCCGTCTGCGGCAGTAAGAATGGTTCCATGGCACCTTCCACGCGCACCTCCACGTTGACGGCGGCAGTTCCGACCCAGGCCGACGGCCGCATGTCGCTGCGCGCCAAATGGGCGCTCGGCGGCGTCATTGGCGGCGGGGCCCTTGCCGGCCTGCTGGCCACAGGCTCCTCCGCGCTGGCGCTCTATTTTGCCCGGCGTGTGATTACTCCCGTCCGGCAGCGGACGGCGGACCAGGAAGTCCTCGCCGTGATCCGGGAAGGGGGCGGCCGCCAGGTCATCCTGACAGCCACTCCGGAGACCACTGTGGAGGGCGTCTATGGGTTGTTTTTCGACGGCGGGAAGGGGCACGCCCGGATCGGGCGGATCGTGTCCTATTCGCCGGCGGACGGCACGGTCCTGCGCGAAGTGGAAGCCGTCTATGCCGGCGATCTTGATACGGCCCGCCGCGGATGGTGGAGCGGTGCGCTTTACCCGGATCCCGCCACGGCCGGCTTTGCGGCCGAGGACGTACTGATTGAGGTCGACGGCGGCACGGCACCGGCATGGCTGGTCCGGGCCGGCGGGACGTCCCGGACCTGGGCAATCATGGTTCACGGCCGCGGGGCAACCCGCCAGGAGGCCCTCCGGGCGGTAGGTCCCGCCCTCGAACTGGGGCTCACCAGCCTGCTTGTCTCGTACCGGAACGACGGGTTGGCGCCATCGGCCGAGGACGGCCGGTACGGCCTGGGATCCACGGAATGGCGTGACATAGAGGCCGCCATCGAGTTTGCCCTGGCCAATGGCGCCGAGGAAATTGTTCTCTTCGGCTGGTCCATGGGTGGTGCCATCTGCCTGCAGACGGCCGATCTCTCGCCCCACCGTCACCTGATCCGGGCCATGGTCCTGGACGCGCCCGTCATCAACTGGGTCAATGTGCTGGCCCACCATGCGCAGATCAACCGCATTCCGTCCCTCGTTGGCCGCTACGGGCAACTGATGCTGGGCCACCCCGTGGGCCGCAGGCTCACCGGACTGGCCGCACCCGTGGACCTCAAGGCCATGGACTGGGTGGCGCGCGCCGTGGAGGTCCGGACGCCCACCCTGATCATCCACAGCGTTGATGACGAGTACGTTCCCTACGAACCATCCGCGCTTTTGGCCGAACGGAATCCGGACATGGTCACGTTCGAAACGTTCAATCACGCCAGGCACACGAAGGAATGGAATGTCGATCCCGAACGCTGGGAGAACCTGATCAAGGCGTGGCTCCGGCCCCAGTTGGCTCCGCGGCTCAACCCAGGGCAGAACCGCTAAAGTGTGCGCGTGCCGATGGCGGCCGTCACCGCGGACGTCAGCCGGATGAGGTCAGCCGGTGCAAGCTCAACGTCCAGGCCGCGTTTGCCACCGGAAACCAGCATCGTCCCCAGATTGAGGGCGCTGCTGTCCACCACCGTGGGCGATGTCTGGCGCTGGCCCAGCGGCGAGATCCCGCCGAGGACGTAGCCGGTGCGGCGTTCCGCAGCCGCGGGGTCCGCCATCGAAGCCTTCTTGGCGCCCATGGCGGCGGCGAATGCCTTGAGGTCAAGGTTTCCGTTGACCGGGACAACACCCACAGCAAGCCGGCCTTCCACTTCGACCATGAGGGTTTTGAAGACCTTTTCGGGAGCGATGCCCAGGGCTTCGGCGGCTTCCGTGCCGTAGCTGGCTGCGGAGGGATCGTGGGCATACGGATGCAGCACAAAGGGAACGCCGGCTGCAGCCAGTGCGGCTGTGGCCGGCGTTCCGTTTGAAGAACTCTTGCGTCCCAAAGCGTTCAGTTTCCGATCCGCAGCCAGGAGGTCAGCTGATCAGGACGCAAGCCGGGACGTCGCGGCGACCTTGCGTTTGATCCGTCCCAGCATGGCGGTCATGCCACGCATCCGCAGTGGCGTGATGGCCCGCGTCAGGCCCAGCAGCTCCGGCATATCGTCCGGCACCGCCAGGATTTCAGCGGCGCTGAGTCCGTCGAGACCCTCGTGGAGCACACCGGCGAAACCCCGCGTGGTGGGGGCTTCCGGTGGCGCCTTGAAGTAGAGCCGAACGGCGTCGGCCGGGCCGGCGTCGTTCTTTTCCGTTTCAATCGTCAGGAACAGCGGCGACTGGCATTCCACCACCTGCTCCAGGAGCTCGGGGTGGTCCTTCAGCCGGTCCGGCAGTTCCGGCAGTTCGCGCGAGAACTCAAGCAGCAGCTGAAGCCGATCGGGTTCGGTCAGGGCCTGGAAGTCATTCACGATTTCCGCCAAGGCGGCGGGCAGGTCATGTGTACTCATCTGTTCCAGTTTACGCCGGGACCGTGCCGCGTTCCGTGCCCTTGGCGATGGGAACCCGGACGGCGTTGCCCCACTCGGTCCAGGAGCCGTCGTAGTTCCGGACAGTGTCAAAGCCCAGCAGGTACTTGAGAGCGAACCAGGTGTGGCTGGAACGCTCGCCGATGCGGCAGTAGGCCACCACGTCATCTCCGGCGGTCAGCCCGGCCTCGCCCAGGTAGAGTGCCTCGAGCTCTTCCCGGCTGCGGTACGTTCCGTCCGGCGCAGCGGCGCGTGCCCAGGGAATGGATGCTGCCGTGGGAATGTGGCCGCCGCGGAGCGCGCCTTCCTCCGGGTAGGCCGGCATGTGGGTCCGCTGGCCGGTGTATTCCTCGGGGGAGCGGACGTCAATGAGCGGCTTGCCGAAGTGTGCCAGCACATCTTCCTTGAACGCGCGGATGGGGGCGTCGTTGCGCTCCACCACCGGGTAGTCGCCGGGCGCCGGGGAGGTCCGCTCCGTGGTCAGGTCACGGCCTTCGGCGATCCACTTGTCCCGGCCGCCGTCGAGCAGCCGGACATCCTCGTGGCCGAACAGGGTAAAGACCCAGAGCGCATAGGCGGCCCACCAGTTGGACTTGTCCCCGTAGATGACCACAGTGGTGTCGCGGGAGATGCCCTTGGCAGCGGCCAAGGCGGAAAACGCCTCACCGTTCACGTAATCGCGGGTCACGTCATCGTTAAGGTCCGTGTGCCAGTCGATTTTGACTGATCCGGGGATATGGCCGGTCTCGTAAAGGAGGACGTCCTCGTCGGACTCGACCACCACCAGCTTTCCGTCCGCCAAGGCGCCGCTTTGGAGGGCGGCTGCGAGCCATTCGGTGGACACCAGACGCTCCGGGTTGGCGTAGGCGGCGAACTTCTCGTTCTGTTCAACTGCGTAGGACATGGTGATGGCCTTTCACTGAGACACACGGCGGATGCTGTAGAAGGAAAACCTGCCTCCCACACTAGCCATGGCCGGCCGCCCTGTCCGCCTCCTTGTTAACAGTGGGAAATATGGCCTTCGTCACGCAGGGGCCCTGGCCGGCGCCATCGCGGGGGAGGCCAGGGCCCTTGCCGGTATTCTTTCTGGGGACAACCCACCAGCAGAACGGACCACCTTGGTACAGATCGAACAGCTTGCCGCCCGCACTCCGGCGGTTTCGGTGAATGAGCTCCTCAAGGGTTTCTATCCGTCCCCACGGTTCGGCCAGGTCTCCTTTGCCAGCTACCGGCCGGACCCGAACCAGTCGTCCCAGGCGGCGGCGGTCAAGGCGCTGGAAGCATTCGCCGGGGGAGTCGGAGCCGGCGACGGCGACGGCCTGTTCAAGAAGTTCTTCACCAAGAAGGTCGCTACCAGGGCGGGGATCTACCTCGACGGAGGATTCGGCGTCGGCAAAACCCACCTGCTGGCCTCGCTGTGGCATGCCGCCCCGGGCCCCAAGGCCTTCGGCACGTTTGTGGAATACACCAACCTCGTGGGCGCCCTTTCCTTCCGCAAGACTGTTGAGGCACTGAGCCACTACAAGCTCGTATGCATCGACGAATTTGAGCTGGATGATCCGGGTGACACCGTGCTGATGTCTCGCTTGATGCGTGAACTGGCCGACGCCGGCGTCAAGCTGGCTGCCACGTCCAACACGCTGCCGGGTTCGCTGGGCGACGGCCGCTTTGCCGCAGTCGACTTTGCCCGTGAAATCCAGGTCCTGGCGGACCAGTTCGACGTCATCAGGATCGACGGCGAGGACTTCCGCCACCGTGGGCTGCCCGCCGCCCCGGCACCGCTGAAGAACAGCCAGCTCGCCGCACAGATGAAGGCCGAGTTCAACGGCAAGACCGTGGCAGAGGACGAATTCAGTTCACTGATCGGCCACCTGGCCGGTGTCCACCCGAGCCGCTACCGGCAGCTCATCGACGGCATCGACGGCGTTGTGTGGCGCAACGTGGAGACCATCACCGAACAGGCCGTGGCGCTTCGCTTCGTGGTGTTGGCGGACCGCCTGTACGACAAGGATGTGCCCATCCTGGCCAGCGGCGTCCCCTTCGACAAGCTCTTCACGGACGAGATGATGCACGGCGGGTACACCAAGAAGTACTTCCGTGCTGTGTCCCGCCTGACTGCACTCGCCCGCGAGGGCCAGAACCACGAGCCGTCCTAGGCATCGGCCGGGGAAGCCGGACCGTCAGTTAAACGCCAAAGGCGCGGGTGCCGCCTCCCGGCGGGACCCGCGCCCCCTTGACGTGCTAGGGCAATGCCCTGGCCAAATCCTTGTTACGGAGCCTTGTCAACCGGCGGAACCGGGTTGACTGGCGGAGTCTGCTCGGTGGCAGGCGCTACGCCGGGTGTTCCGTCGTTCTTGTCAACGAGCTTGGAAGCGCCCTCCTGGACTTTGTCCACGTGACCGGCGTACTTGCCGCCAGTCTTTGAGTCGACGAAATCGCCGGCTTTCGTGATGCCGTCCTTGATGGCCTGCTCGTTGCCGCGGATGAGACCCTGAGCCTTGCCCTTAAGATCGTCAATCAGTCCCACGAGCACCTCCCTTCAATCGCGGAGCCAGTTCGCTCCTCCGCAACCGATCCTAGCCCTGTCTGCCGGGCGTGCCAAGGTGCTGTGACAAATTTTGTAAAGTCTGCGCGGCGTATCCGGGCAATAAAAAAGCAGCTCACGGGGAGCTGCTGTGTGTGGGCGATACTGGGATCGAACCAGTGACCTCTTCCGTGTCAGGGAAGCGCGCTACCGCTGCGCCAATCGCCCGGAACCGGAAGGCCGGCCATTTCGGATTTATTACTGGGGTAGAGAGCGGACGACGAGATTCGAACTCGCGACATCCACCTTGGCAAGGTGGTGCTCTACCAGCTGAGCTACGTCCGCGTATGAAGTACGTTCCGGCCGGGCCGTGCGTACTGCATGAAGCAAGTTTCCTTGCTTGGTGGGCGATACTGGGATCGAACCAGTGACCTCTTCCGTGTCAGGGAAGCGCGCTACCGCTGCGCCAATCGCCCATTTCGTCCGGCGTGAACCGGAATCCATGGTTTTCACCGAGGTGGGTACGGGATTCGAACCCGTGTGAACGGCTTTGCAGGCCGCTGCCTCGCCTCTCGGCCAACCCACCGTGTAAGCTCCGATTCCGAAAAACCTTAGCCGTGACAGTGTCCTGCGAGCGGACGACGAGATTCGAACTCGCGACATCCACCTTGGCAAGGTGGTGCTCTACCAGCTGAGCTACGTCCGCATTTGGGCCGCTGAATCCGTGCCGTTTCGGGCATTTCCTCGCGTTCCAACGAGTAAGAACTCTATAGGAGGTTCAGGGAATCTCCAAATCGAACGTGCTTCAACGGCTGCAATGCCCCTGGATCCCTGCAATCTAGGGGATTTTTCTAATTACAGGCGTGTAATTCGAGCGGCGTCCCGTCTCGATTTCCATAAACCCCGCCCGGTCGGCTAGCATTCAAAGGCATCGGGGCGATTGGCGCAGTGGTAGCGCGCTTCGTTCACACCGAAGAGGTCACTGGTTCGAACCCAGTATCGCCCACCGAGGAATCTGGTCCGTTTCCGCTCAGCCGAGCGGAAACGGACCTTTTTTGTGTCCGCCATTCTGTCAGCCCCTTGTGAAAGAGTCTTTGTATGACTGATCCACTCCTTGCCCACGCCACGGAATACGGCCGCATGTATGCGCGGTCCACCTCCGAGCAGTTTTCCGTTCCGTCCATCACCACCGTCATCGGCCAGCAGCCGCACGGCCTGGACGGCTGGTTCGGTTACATGGGCGCCAGCAGCCTGGCGAAGGATCCGCTGCTGGCCGATTCCCTGGGCAGCCCGGCGAAAATCCGGCAGGCCGTCAACCGGGCCTCAAAGGCAGCAGAACTGTACCGGGACGACGCCGCCAAACGCGGGGACCGCGTCCATAACTACTGCGAGCAGGTTGCGCTCCGCGCCCTGGGCCGGCCGCACGCCATGAAGGAAACCCGCGAGGCGTTGGCGGCCAACGGTGAGGAAGGCTTTGCGCTGCGCTTCGATGAGTGGTGGGACCTCTACGGCGTGGAGCCCATCGCACCGGAAATCACCGTCTGGAACAAGTCAGTGGGCTACGCCGGGACGCTGGACCTCGTGGCCAAAATCAACGGCCGGATCTGCGTTATTGATTACAAGACCAAGGGCACCACGCGGGACGGGACCGTCAAGCCGCTGGACGACAAGGTGGTCATGCAACTGGTGGCCGGCATGAAGGCCGAAGAAAGCCTGGTGGATGCCGTGGCTGGGGAATGGGAGCCCTGGAAGTACGGCGAGAACCCCTTACTGCTGGCTGTGGCCATCGGCGAGACCGAAGTCCGGCCGGTCCGCGCGAACCCCGACGTCCTCAAGCACCACTGGTGGAAGTTCTGCGCCCTGCGCCGGGTCTGGGAACTGTCCGCCGATACGCTCGCCGCCGGGTCTGCGCTTCTTCCGGTGGCACCGCCCGTCTCCGCACAGGCCCGCAGCGCCTAGCGGAACACGAGTGCCCGGACTGCAGCTGCCGGAACTCCGCCTGTCCGGAGCACGGTTGCCCAGTCCCGGGCCCGGTGCGCCTGCGCCTAAACTGGATAGGTTCGCCAATAACGCCCACCGTGAGGAAAGACAGCACATGGCCATTCTGAATATCCGCATCATCGGTGATCCTGTGCTTCGCACAGTGGCCGATCCCGTGACGGAATTCGGTCCTGAGCTCGCCAAGCTGGTTGCGGACATGACGGAAACCATGGAGGACGTGGATGGCGCCGGCCTCGCGGCTCCCCAGATTGGCGTCAGCCAGCGGGTCTTCACCTACCGGATCGACGGCGTGGAGGGCCACATCATCAATCCGGTCCTGGAAAACAGCGAGGACTTCCAGGCGGACCAGGTTGAGGGTTGCCTGTCCATTCCTGGCCTGGCGTTCCCGGTCCGCCGCTTCCGCGCCACCCGCGCCACCGGCGTTGACCTGAACGGGAATCCTGTCGCTGTGGAGGGGGAAGGCATGCTGGCCCGTTGCTTCCAGCATGAGACGGACCACCTGGACGGCATCCTCTTCACCGACAGGCTGGAAGGTGAGGACCGGAAGATTGCCCTGCGCTCCATCCGCAATGCCAACTATGACGCCATCACGGAACGCACGACGACGAAGCGCGCCAAGACGGTCGGGTCCAGTTTCGGGGGCGCCAGCTTTGGAGGCGCGAACTCTGGGAGCGCCAGCCCTGGCCAGGCCAGCTTCGGCGGCGGCGCCACCACATGAGGGTACTTTTTGCCGGCACGCCCGCCGTGGCCGTCCCCTCCCTCGATGCCTTGGTTGCGGCCGGCTTTGAAATCGTTGCCGTCCTGACCCGTCCCGACGCGCCGATTGGCCGCAAACGGGTGCTGACGCCGTCGCCCGTTGCAGCCCGCGCCACGGAGCTGGGAATCGACCTCATCCACGCCACCCGCGTGGACGAGGCCGTGACGGCGAAAATCGCCGCGGCCAAGCCGGACGTGGCTGCCATCGTGGCCTACGGCGGCCTGATTCCGCGCGCCGCCCTGGATGTTCCCCCGCGTGGTTGGATCAACCTGCACTTTTCCCTGCTTCCCGCATGGCGTGGCGCTGCCCCCGTGCAGCGGGCCGTGATGGCCGGCGACGACGTCACCGGTGCAGTCACCTTCCTGTTGGAAGAAGGGCTGGACACCGGCCCGGTCTTCGGAACGCTGACCGAGGGCGTTGGCCCGGAGGACACCGCCGGAGCGCTGCTGGAGCGGCTGTCCCACAGCGGGGCCGTGCTCCTCGCCCAGACGCTGTCCGCCGTTGAAGCCGGGAGGGCAGCTGCACAGCCGCAGGCCGGCGACGTTTCACTGGCCCCCAAGCTGACTATCGATGACGGCCGGCTCGACTGGAAGCAGCCCGCCCTGGCGATCGGCAGGCGCGCCCGCGGCGTAACTCCCGAGCCCGGCGCCTGGACCACCCTGGACGGACAGCGCGTCAAACTCGAACCTGTCCGGCTCCGGCCAGGTGACACTGACCTGCAGCCCGGCGCGGTATTCCTCGACGGTAAGAGCGTCCTGGTGGGCACCGGATCCCACGCCGTGGAGCTGACGAGGATCCAGCCTTCGGGCAAAAAGATGATGGCCGCCGCCGATTGGGCGCGTGGCATGGCAACACTGGAAAGCGTGGTCTTCGAATGAGCGAATCCGGCGGTAATGCAGGCGGCACGGGCGGCAGCGGAAGCGGCGCCCGGGGCGGCGGCGGACGCGGCAACAGCGGACGGGGCAAGGGCGGGCCGCGGGATTCCAGCCAGCGCAACGCCCAGGGCCGCGAACGCAACCGCCCCTCCCAGCGGAGCTTCACCGAAAACGCTCCTGCGCAGCGGACCCGCCGAGCGGACCCCGCGCGGCTTGTGGCTTTTGAAGTCCTGCGCGCGGTAGCCGCCGAGGACGCCTACGCCAACCTGGTGCTCCCGTCCCGCATCCGCCATCACGGCCTGGACAAGCGCGACGCCGGCTTCGCCACCGAGCTCAGCTACGGGGCCCTGCGTGGCCAGGGCACGTACGATGCCATCCTGGCGCGCTGCGTTGACCGCCCGCTGGACCAGCTTGACCCTGCCATTCTCGACGCCCTGCGGATCGGCACACATCAGCTGCTGGCCATGCGCGTCCCGGCCCACGCCGCCCTGGATCAGACCGTGGGCCTGGCCCGCGCCGTCATCGGCGCCGGCCCCTCCGCCCTGATCAACGCAGTATTGCGTAAAGTCACGGCGCACACCCTGGAGGAGTGGCTTGAGATCCTCGTTGCCGGTGAAAGCGATGAAACCACCATCGCCTCCCTCCGGTACGCCCACCCCGAATGGATTGTCCGGGCCATGCGCCAGTCCCTGGTGGCCCACGGCCGGTCAGCCGCCGAAATCAACGACCTGCTGGAAGCCGATAACGAAGCTCCGGTGGTCAACCTGGTGGCCCTGCCCGGCCTGGGCAGCCTGGATGAAGCCCTGGAGGGCGGGGCGACCCCCGGTGAACTCGTTGAAGGCTCGGCGCTCTCCAGCGGCGGAGACCTGGGCCGCCTCGCCTCCATACGGGAAGGCAGCACGCGCGTCCAGGATGTCGGCTCCCAGCTGGTGGCCCGCGCCATGGCGGCAGTGGACCTCGATCCCACCGGAAGCCCTGGAGCAGAACGCCGGAACGAAACCTGGCTGGACCTGTGCGCCGGCCCCGGCGGTAAGGCGGCCCTGCTGGGCGCTCTGGCCAACGCCCAGGGTGCCACGCTGCTCGCGAATGAACCGGCCCCGCACCGTGCCAAACTCGTCAGCCAGGCCCTGTCCGCCGTGCCCCGGGACGTCTGGCGCGTCCGGACCGGCGATGGCCGCGACGTGGGCACTGAGCAACCGGAGTCCTTTGACCGTGTCCTGGTGGACGTCCCCTGCAGCGGGCTGGGTGCCCTGCGCCGCAGGCCGGAGTCCCGCTGGCGCCGCACGCCCAAGGACCTCGCGGACCTGGGACCGCTGCAGCGCGCCCTGTTGAAATCGGCGCTGGAGGCCGTCCGCCCCGGCGGAGTGGTTGCCTATGTCACCTGCTCACCCCACCCGGCCGAAACCACGGCAGTGGTCAGCGATGCCCTCCGGAAGCGGGATGACCTGGAACTGCTGGACGCCGGTGCCGTGCTGGACAGCGTGAGCCTGACCGGGAACCTGGGCGCAGGCCACGATTCCACGGCGCAACTCTGGCCGCACATCCACAGCACCGATGCCATGTTCCTGGCCCTCATCCGGAAGAAAGCCTGACCCGTGAAAGGTTCCCCCATGCCGCAGTGCTGCATCAACCCCAGCATCCTGTCCGCCGACTTCGTCAACCTCGAAGCCGAACTGCAGCGCATCAGCAACGCTGACGCCGTGCACGTGGACGTTATGGACAACCACTTTGTCCCCAACCTCACCATCGGGCTGCCCGTGGTCCAGCGGATCCAGGCGGTCAGCCCCGTCCCGCTGGACGCCCACCTGATGATCTCCGACGCCGACCGCTGGGCGCCGGGGTTCGCCGACGCGGGCCTGGCATCCGTGACCTTCCATGCCGAGGCCTCCATTGCACCGGTCAAACTGGCCCGCGAACTGCGGGCCCGGGGCTCCAAGGCCGGCATGGCGCTGCGCCCTGCCACTGCCGTGGAGCCCTACCTGGACATGCTCGAGGAACTGGACATGCTCCTGATCATGACCGTGGAGCCGGGCTTCGGCGGCCAGGCGTTCCTGGACTTCACCTTGCCCAAGATCCGCAAGGCCCGGGCAGCCATTGACGGCTCCGGAATCAATGTCGCCATCCAAGTGGACGGCGGCATTACCGAGGAAACCATTCTGCGGGCGGCCGAAGCAGGCGCGAACGTCTTTGTGGCGGGTTCCGCTGTTTACGGCGCGGAGGACCCGGCTGCAGCCATTGGACGGCTCCGCGAAGCCGGCAGCATGAAGTTACGTGCTGCGTCCGCGGAATAGTCTGGGCGACCTTGTGGTTATGGCACAATAGCAACACACAATACGTGCTCCGGGGTCGGTGTAAGTCCGAACCGGCGGTGATAGTCCGCGACCCGCGAGCCGGCGCTTTCCCCTCAGGGAAGGAACCGGCGGACGGTTGAACTGGTGAAATTCCGGTACCGACAGTTAAAGTCTGGATGAGAGAAGCACGTACAGCTGTATCTGCGGCGCCCTTCGGCGCTGCAGCCTTCTGCTGTCGTATACCCCCGGAGCCATCGCGGTTCTAGAGGGAAGGAACGACAACACACATGAACCCCTTGCGATGGCTCTTTGAAGCCAGGATTTCCCATGCTCCGGGAACCGAAGCCGCCGGACCGGTGGCTGCCCCATGACCCGGATCGAAACCGTCACGGCGTTCAGCGACGCCGAAACCGCCGCCATGGACGCAGCGCTCGAAGCAGCCCTGCAGGGCCCGCGCGGAGCGAATCCGCTCGTGGGCGCCGTCGTCATCGATGCTGCCGGCCGCCGGCTGGTGACCGGGTACCACCGCGGCGCCGGCACACCCCACGCGGAAGCGGACGCCATCGCCCAGGCTGAGGCCGCCGGGCTGGACCTGAGCGGCTGCACGATGGTGATCACGCTGGAACCCTGTGACCACAGCGGCCGCACGGGGCCCTGCACCCAGGCGATCATTCGTGCCGGAATCACGGACGTGGTCTACGCCGTCGACGATCCGCACGACGCTGCGGCGGGCGGCGCAGCCACTCTCCGGAACGCGGGCGTCCAGGTCCGCAGCGGGCTCGCGGCCAGCGAATCGTTCGAGTTGAACCGTCAGTGGTTCCTGGGAGTGGCCGCACAGCGCCCGTTCGTGACGCTGCACATCGCGCAGACCCTGGACAGCCGGATCGCCGCTGAGGACGGAACGAGCCAGTGGATCTCCTCCCCGGAGTCGCTGGCTGACAACCACGGACTGAGGCGCCGGATCGACGCCATCCTCGTGGGCACGCAGACCGTGCTCGTGGACAACCCCCGGCTGACAGCCCGCGACGCGTCCGGAGCCACAGCCGGCAAACAGCCGCTGCGCGCCGTGATGGGCCTGCGGGACATCCCGGCCGACGCCGCCGTCCGCGGTGACGACGGGAACGTGCTCCACCTGCCCACGCGGGATCCGCGGGAGGCGCTCTCGCTCCTCTACGCGGAAGGAATCCGCCACGTGATGGTGGAAGGCGGCTCACGCATCCTCAGTTCATTCCTGGCCGCCGGTCTTGTGGACGAACTCATTGTCTACCTCGCCCCCACCCTGCTGGGTTCCGGAACTCCCGCCCTCAGAGGGCTCGGAATCACCACCCTTGCGGATGCCCGGCACTGGGACTGGGACCCTTCCGACGGCGGTGCCGTCCTGACCCTGGGCCGGGACCTGAGGCTGCACCTCCGTCCAGTACCAACCGATGCTTTTGAACCACACCTATCCCGCACTGCCGCGGAACCAGCCATGGGAGGCTACTGATGTTTACCGGAATTATTGCCGAACAGGGACAGGTTCTGTCCGTGGAGCGGGACGGCGATGCCAGCGCAACGCTCCGCCTCCGGGCGCCCGGCACCACCGAAGGGCTCGGACTGGGCGGGTCCATTGCCGTCAACGGGGTCTGCCTGACGGCCACCGCCATCGAGGGCAAAGAGTTCAGCGTTGATGTGATGGGCGAAACCCTCGTCCGCAGCACCATCGGCGAACTGGCCGCCGGTGACTCGGTGAACCTCGAGCGCTGCGTCCCTGCCGGCGGCCGGCTCGACGGCCACGTCGTCCAGGGCCACGTCGACGGCGTCGGGCAGCTGCTGGAGCGCGAGGCACTCGGCAACTGGGAACGCCTCCGGTTCGGTGTGCCGGCCAACCTTGCCCGCTACATCGCGGAGAAGGGCTCCATAGCGATCGACGGCGTCTCGCTCACCGTCACGGCGGTCAGCCCCGCCGCGGAGCTGGAGCCCTGGTTCGAAGTGGGGCTGATCCCCACCACCCTGGCCGAGACCGGCCTGGGGGCCAAGGCAACCGGCAGAAGGGTCAACCTCGAAGTCGACGTGCTCGCGAAATACACCGAACGCCTGCTGGCATTCAGCACCGGCGCAACCACCGGGGGCGAACGATGAACGCCGCCGTCCGGCTGGAGCCGGCCGCGTCCGCCGGACCGGTGCCCAATGCAGCCTTCGGACTTGACCCCGTGGAAGATGCCATCCGCGCCATGGCCGCCGGCCGGCCCGTGCTGGTGGTGGACAACGAGGACCGCGAAAACGAAGGCGACATCATCTTTGCCGCACAGCATGCCACGCCTGCCCTCATGGGATGGACCATCCGCTACAGCTCCGGCGTCATCTGCGTCCCCTTGAGCGGGGAGCGCGCCGATGCCCTGGCACTGCCGCCCATGGTGGCAGTGAACGAGGACGCGAAGGGTACGGCGTACACCGTTTCCTGCGATGCGGCCGTGGGTGTCAGCACTGGAATCTCCGCCACGGACCGGGCCCTCACGGCCCGCGTCCTTGCAGACCCCGGCGCCGGACCGGCGGCCGTGACCCGGCCCGGGCATATTTTTCCGCTCCGGGCGGTTAACGGAGGAGTGCGTGAACGCCCCGGCCACACCGAAGCGGCCGTGGACCTCTGCCGGCTCGCCGGACTGGAGCCAGTGGGCGTGATCGCCGAGGTTGTGTACGACGACGGTGAAATGATGCGGCTCGACGGGCTGCGGGGATTCGCTGCTGAACACGGGTGCCCCCTGATCTCGATTGAGGATCTGGTGGCCTACCTTGAAGCAGGAGCCGGGACACCCGCCGACAGTGACACCGGGCCGGACGCCCGGGCGGAGTAGAGGAGTAATGATGACGGCTTCCGGAGTATCGGACAACAGCCACCAGAACGGCCACCACCGGGGGGCGGTCGGCAATGGCCGGGTCCACCACCCCGTGAGCGGCGGTCCCGTTGTGCAGCTGCCCACGGCATTTGGCGATTTCATTACCCAGGCGTGGACAGACCTGGTCACTGGCGCCGAACACCTGGCGGTCAGCTCACCCAACCCGCCCCGGGAGGGCGTTGCCCCGCTGGTCAGGCTGCATTCGGAGTGCCTGACCGGCGACGTCTTCGGCTCCTACCGTTGTGACTGCGGCGAACAGCTGGCCTATGCCCTGGAGCTGATCAACGAGTTCGGCGGCACGTTGCTGTACCTGCGCGGGCAGGAAGGCCGGGGGATCGGGCTGGCCAACAAGATCAAGGCCTATGCGCTCCAGGAAGCGGGCTTTGACACCGTGGAGGCCAACGAGCAGCTGGGACTGCCGGTGGACGCCCGCTGCTACAAGGCGGCCGCCCAGATCCTGGCCGAGATGGGCCTCCACGAGATCCGGCTCCTGAGCAACAACCCGGACAAAAAGAACAGGCTCGCCAAGGCCGGTGTGAAGGTGGTGGAAATGGTGCCCACCGAGGTGCCGTCCCGCGACCAGAACATCCGCTACCTGCAGACCAAAAAGGACCGCATGGAGCACCGGCTGATGCTGGACACCCACGTTGTCACGGTGCCAAGCGGCGCTGCCGACGATTTCGACCACGACCAAAACTGAACGGACCAGATTCACGCATGAGCGGACACGGCGCACCAGACATTGACCTCACCACCCTCAACCCGGCGGAAACGTCGCAGCTGCGGCTGGCCATCGTGGCAGCCGGCTGGCACACCCAGATCATGGACGGACTCCTGGACGGTGCCCTGCGCGCCGCCAAGGACGCGGGCATCAGCGAACCCACCGTACTGCGCGTTCCGGGCGCCTTCGAGCTTCCCGTCGCCGCCGCGCGGCTGGCACCGCACTTTGACGCAGTGGTGGCCCTCGGCGTCGTGATCCGTGGCGGCACGCCGCACTTTGAATACGTCTGCCAGGCCGCGACGTCGGGACTGACCGATGTCAGTGTCTCCACCGGCGTGCCGGTGGGCTTCGGGGTGCTGACCTGCGATACGGAGCAGCAGGGACTGGACCGCGCGGGCCTGCCGGGCTCCAGCGAGGACAAGGGCCACGAAGCCGTGACAGCCGCCCTGGCCACCGCATTGCTCCTCAAGCAGTACACGTAGCAGCGGGCGGGCTGCCGGGGCGCGGTGTGTGTTCGCTCACATCGCGTCCGTCATGCAGCGGCCCGAAAGGGGCCCACTGGCCGGCAGCAAGTAGGCTGTAGGGCGTGAAGAATTTCGAGACGCTGTTCGCTGAACTGAGTGAGAAGGCAGCCACCCGCCCGGCAGGCTCCCGCACCGTCGCTGAATTGGAGTCCGGAGTCCACGGCATTGGCAAGAAAGTCGTGGAGGAAGCAGCCGAAGTGTGGATGGCCGCTGAGTACGAATCCGATGAGGCCACGGCCGAGGAAATCTCCCAGCTGCTCTACCACCTGCAGGTTCTGATGCTCGCTAAAGGCCTGACCCTGGAAGACGTCTACAAGCATCTGTAGCCACCGTGGCACGCGGCGGTCAACAACTGCCTGCCCGTGCCCTGCGTGGCCCGTTTGCCTGATCCACAGACCTCCCAACCAAGAAAGACCCCCATGCTGCGAGTAGCCGTCCCCAACAAAGGCTCCCTGTCCGAAGCCGCCTCCGCCATGCTGACCGAAGCGGGCTACCGCCAGCGCCGCGACACCCGCGAGCTGGTCATGATGGACCCTGACAACGACATCGAGTTCTTCTTCCTCCGCCCGCGCGACATCGCTGTCTACGTCGGACGCGGAACCCTCGACGTCGGCATCACCGGCCGCGACCTGCTGCTGGACGCCGAGGTGGAGGCTGAGGAACTGCTGCCCCTGGGCTTCGCTGCGTCCACGTTCCGCTTCGCCGGACCGGTGGGCGACTTCGCCACAGCAGATGAGCTTGAAGGAAAGCGCCTCGCCACGAGCTATGACGGGCTGCTCCGCGGTTACCTCGCCGAGCGGGGCATCAACGCCAAGGTGGTCCGGCTCGACGGCGCCGTGGAGTCGTCAGTACGCCTCGGCGTAGCTGACGCCATCGCCGACGTCGTGGAAACCGGCAACACCCTCAAAGCCGCCGGGATGGAAATCTTCGGCGAGCCGATCCTCAAATCGGAAGCGGTCCTGATCCGCCGCACCGGCGAAGGTGGAGCGGCGAACGGCACCGCCAAGGAGATTGAAGTCCTGATCCGCCGGCTGCAGGGCGTCCTCGTGGCACGCCAGTACGTGCTCATGGACTACGACATCCGCAAGGAACTCGTGGAACAGGCCGCCGCACTGACCCCCGGCCTGGAATCACCCACCGTCTCACCGCTGCGCGACTCCGACTGGGTGGCCGTCCGGTCCATGGTTCCGAAGAAGGAAACCAACCGGATCATGGATGAGCTCTACGACCTCGGCGCCCGCGCCATCCTGGTCAGCAGCATCCACGCCTGCCGTATCTGAGCGTCCCGCCCGGTTCACGCCGCGCCGCAGAACCCACCCGAGAATTCCAGGAGTCCCCATGGCTGTAGCTGTACGAGTCATCCCCTGCCTCGACGTCGACGCCGGGCGCGTTGTGAAGGGCATCAACTTCGAGGGGCTCCGCGACGCGGGCGACCCGGTGGAGCTGGCGCACCGGTACGACAATGCGGGCGCCGATGAGCTGACGTTCCTCGATGTCACGGCGTCCTCGGGCAACCGCGAAACCACCTTCGACGTGGTCCGCCGTACGGCCGAGGAAGTCTTCATCCCGTTGACCGTGGGCGGCGGTGTCCGCGGTGTTGCCGAGGTGGACAAGCTCCTGCGTTTCGGCGCGGACAAGGCTTCCATCAACACGGCCGCCGTTGCCCGCCCGGACGTCATCAACGAAATCAGCCGGCATTTCGGTTCGCAGGTGCTGGTCCTGTCCGTGGACGCCCGCCGGACCCGCCCCGGGTCCCGGCCCACGCCGTCGGGCTTTGAAGTGACCACCCACGGTGGCCGCACCGGTACCGGGATCGACGCCATCGAGTGGGCCAGGGAAGCTGCCGACCGCGGCATCGGCGAAATCCTGCTCAACTCCATCGACGCCGACGGCACCAAGGACGGCTTCGACCTGGAACTGATCCGCCTGGTCCGGGCAGCCGTGAAAGTGCCGATCATCGCCTCAGGGGGTGCCGGGGAACCGGCCCACTTCCCGCCGGCCGTGGCCGCCGGAGCGGACGCCGTGCTGGCGGCGTCGATCTTCCACTGGGGCCCGGACAACATGATGTCCCAGGTCAAGCAGGCCATCCGCGACGCAGGCTTCGAAGTCCGCTAACCCCAACCCGACTCAGCAACGCGGGGTCACTCCTTGCCCAATAACCGATGGTTATTGGGCAAGGAGTGACCCCGCGTTGGTTTTAGAGGCCGACTTCAGCCGACTGGAGCAGGGCGACGGCGTCCGGCTGGCCTTCGAAGGTGACCAGGGCGTGGCGGGTCCGGCCGTGGGCGTGCATCAGCAGTTCACCCGGCTCACCCACGATCGCCACCGAAACCGGTGCCCGCTTGGCGACGTGCCGCGGCCCGGACGGGCGCACCAGCACAATGCCAAGGTCGACGCCACGGTAAAGGATGGCTGCCCGCTTGATCAGTTCGTCCCAGAGGGCGTCCGAGTAGGCCTCGTCGAGGGCGCGCGGCGCCCAGCGGTCCACAGCCCGGCGGATGTCCTCGGTGTGGACGAAATATTCGATCAGGTTGGAGCTCTCGTCCAAGGCCTTGATGTTCATGGGGGAGAGAGCCGGCGGGCCACCACGGAAGGTGTTCACGAGGCCGGTGTAGTCGTCAGCGGTTTTCAGCTTCGCCGCGAGTTTGGCGGTGGCCTTGTCCGAAGCCTTGGACAGGCGCTTGATGATGAGGCCAAGCCCTACGGCAGCCTTGCGTTCGCGAAGGTAAAGGTGCGCGGCAAGGTCCCTGGTGCGCCAGCCTCTGCAGAGGGTGGGGGCATCAGGGCCGGCCGCCAGCAGGGTTTCGGCCAGGACTTCTCGGGACGGTTCGACGAAATGCATCACTTGTGAAACTAGCACGAGAGCAGGGAAGTTGGGCAGCAGAACCGCCAGCCGATAGGTGCCCTTGTTCACACACTGCTTGTATGCCCGTTGGTGCATATTCGGGGCCGCTGATGAGGCACTAGACTTGGTCTGATGTCTGAGCAGCCCGCCTCCGCCCCCGTAATAGTCCCGGCCCCCACCGCAAGCCCGCTTCCGCACGCTGTTGCGGCCGCGTTGAAGCGCGACGGCGCCGGGCTGGTTGCCGCGGTGGTCCAGCAGTTCGACACCCACGAAGTGCTGATGCTGGGCTGGATGGACGACGAAGCCCTGCACCGCACCATGACCAGCGGCCGGGTCACCTTCTACTCCCGTTCCCGCCAGGAATACTGGCGCAAGGGGGACACCTCCGGCCACGTCCAGTGGGTCAAGTCGGTTGCCTTGGACTGCGACGGCGATGCACTCCTGATCCGCGTGGACCAGGTCGGCGCGGCGTGCCACACCGGCACCCGGACCTGCTTCGACGGCAGGGACCTGGATGTCCAGACCGGCGAGGCACTCTGACCCACGGCCCTTGGGCGGAAGACCTGCCCGCAGACACACACTTTTGGCAGCATAAGACTGGCGCCGTTCCACACCCGGCGACATTCACGAGGCGACACACAAGAACAGGCGGCGAAGCATAGCCATGCAGGACCTTGGAATCATCAGCCCGGGCCTCGAGGAGTTCCGCGAACTCGCCGGCAGCAGCCGGGTCATCCCCGTCACGCTCAAAGTGCTGGCGGACGCGGAGACCCCTATCGGCCTCTACCGGAAGCTGGCCCAGGGCCAGCCCGGCACGTTCCTGATGGAGTCTGCGGCGGTGGGCGGCACGTGGTCGCGGTATTCCTTCATCGGCGCGAAGTCCCGGGCAACCCTGACCACGAAGGACGGCCAGGCGCACTGGCTGGGCCAGCCCCCTGCCGGAGTGCCCCTGGACGGCAATCCCGTGGATGCCATCCGCGACACCATCGAAGCACTGCGGACCCGCAGGTTTGACGGACTGCCGCCGTTCACCTCCGGCCTCGTCGGCTTCCTGGGCTGGGAGACGGTCCGCCACTGGGAACGGCTGACCAGCCCGCCGGAGGATGACCTCCACCTGCCTGAGATGGCGCTGAACCTGGTGACGGACATGGCCGTGCACGACAACCATGACGGCACCGTGCTGCTGATCGCCAACGCCATCAACTTCGATGGCAGCTCCGACCGCGTGGACGAGGCCTGGGAAGATGCCGTGGCCCGGGTCAAGGCCCTCCTGACCACGATCAGCACACCCGTGGCCCAGCCGGTTTCCGTGCTGGAACCCGCCGCCCTGGACTTCGCCTCCAGCGTCGAGGAACGGTGGGACGAACCCTCCTACCTGGCCGCGCTGGATCGCGGCAAGGAAGCCATTGTGGATGGCGAAGTTTTCCAGGTGGTGATTTCACGCCGCTTCGAGATGGAGTGCGGCGCCTCGCCCCTTGACGTGTACCGCGTCCTGCGCAACACCAACCCCAGCCCGTACATGTACATCTTCAGCCTCGAGGACGCCGACGGCCGGGAGTACTCGATCGTCGGGTCCTCACCCGAGGCCCTGGTGACGGTGACCGGTGAGGAAGTCATCACCCACCCCATCGCCGGTTCACGGCCCCGCGGCAAAACGGTGGAGGGAGACAAAGCCCTCGCCGAGGAGCTGCTGGCCGACCAGAAGGAACGCGCCGAACACCTGATGCTCGTGGACCTCTCCCGCAACGATCTGTCCAAGGTCTGCGTGGCGGGAACCGTGGACGTCACGCAGTTCATGGAGGTGGAGCGGTTCAGCCACATCATGCACCTGGTCTCCACCGTAGTGGGCAAGCTGTCCCCGGACGCCAGCGCCTACGACGTCCTGAAGGCGACCTTCCCCGCGGGCACCCTGTCCGGTGCCCCGAAGCCCCGGGCCCTGCGCCTGCTGGACGAGCTTGAACCCCACCGTCGCGGCATCTACGGCGGCGTGGTGGGTTACCTCGACTTTGCCGGCGACATGGACATGGCCATTGCCATCCGCTCGGCCCTTCTCCGTGAAGGCCGCGCCTACGTCCAGGCCGGGGGAGGCATCGTGGCGGACTCGGTGAACCCCACAGAAGCCTTGGAGACCGTGAACAAGGCGGCCGCTCCGCTCCGGGCCGTTCACACGGCCGGATCGCTGCACAACATCGCGGCGGAATCGCTCCCCGGCACTTCTCACATCAGCGACGCGGGCACCGCCGGGGAAAGCCAGGCCGCCGAATGACGGCGGCCTGGGCCAGGAAGTCCACGCTCGTACTGCTGATCGCTGTCCTTGCGCTGGCGGTCTTCGGGACCACCACCCAGACCTGGATCACCGTCACCCTGGACGCCAACCAGGTGGGCCAGGCGGCGGGGGACCAGAACACCCTTCCGGTCCAGGGCAGCAAGGCCGCCACCGCGGTGACGGCCCTGGCCGTCGTGGCCCTGGCGGGCGGACTGGCAGCGTCCATCGCAGGAAAGTTCGCGCGGTGGGTCATCACAGTCCTCATCATGTTGGCCTCCGTCGGCATCATTGCCGCGGCCGCCACGGTGCTGGCTGACCCGCTGGGGGCCGCGCAGGGCTCCATCGCCGCTGCCACCGGGGTCACCGGCGGGAACGCGGAAGTGGCTGTTACCGTCTTCCCGGTCCTCGCCGTCGTCGCCGGTGCCTTGCTGGCGCTGGCCGCGTTGCTCATCATCCCCGCTGGCCGGTTCTGGAAGTCGCGGACCAAATATGACGCAGCCACGTACGCGGGGCCCGCCGGCAGTACGGCGGCCGCCACCGGTCCTGTGGACGAGATCGACAGCTGGGACCGGCTCTCGCGCGGCGACGATCCCACCTGAACCCCCACTCGAAGCCAAACCCGAGCAGCCCGCTAAAACCTGGGCCCGGTCTGCCGATGGGCAGGTCACGGCCAAAAAATGGCAGAATGTAAGCAGTATTCATCCCGAGGAGATTCACATGAGCAAAGCACCCGCTTCCGTATCGAAATCAGGCACCCGGACCGTTGCCCCCGGCGTCGTTGACCACAGCCAGGAACTTGGCCACGGCAACAGCCCCGCGGCCTGGACCTGCGTGATCGTTATGCTGGTCGGCGCCCTCATCGCGTCCATCGCCTTTGTCATCGCCAACACCCCCATCTTCATCGCCGGCGCAGCCGTGATGGTCCTCGGCCTGATCCTTGGCTACGTCATGCGCAAGGCGGGCTACGGCGTCGAAGGCAGCAAGCTGAAGAGCTCCGGCCACTGATGGCGACTGTTCTCGACGACATCAATGCCGGTGTCTGGGAGGATATGGAGGCCAGGAAGCGTCTCGTTTCGCTGGCGGAACTGAAGGACCTGGCGGCGGCCGCGGCACCCGCGCGGGACGCCTGGTCGGCCCTCGGCGGCACCGCGGTGCAGCGGGACCAGCTGAAGGTCATCGCGGAAATCAAGCGGCGCAGCCCGTCCAAGGGCGACCTCGCCAGCATCGTGGATCCGGCAGCGCTGGCAGAGCAGTATGCCGACGGCGGCGCAGCCGTGATCAGCGTCCTCACCGAACAGCGGCGCTTCAACGGCTCCCTCGCGGACCTGGACGCCGTCCGTGCCCGCGTGGACGTTCCGCTGCTCCGCAAGGATTTCACGCTCGACGAGTACCAGATATGGGAGGCCCGCGCCCACGGCGCGGACCTGATCCTGCTCATCGTGGCGTCGCTCTCCGACAGCCAACTCCGGGAGTTCAGCGCGCTCAGCCGCGAACTCGGCATGAACGTGCTTGTGGAGACGCACACGGAAGAGGAAATCGAACGTGCAGTGGCGGCTGAGGCGCGCATCATCGGCGTTAACGTGCGCAACCTGAAGACGCTCGACGTCGACCGTTCAGTTTTCGCCTCCCTCGCCGGACTGATTCCGGCCCGAGCCCTGGTCATCGCCGAATCCGGTGTGCGCGGCGTGGACGACGTGACGCATTACGCCGCCAACGGCGCCAACGCCATCCTGGTGGGCGAGGCCCTGGTCAGCGACGCAACGCCGCGTGACCGGATCGCCGAATTCACGGCGGCCGGCGCTGCCGCCATCGCCGCCCGGGCCTAGTCCGGGCACCCGCCGGGCCTGGCGCCGGCGGCACAACACTTCCGAACGACCAACTTGAACAGGACGGGACTGATGGCTGAATCCTCAGACAACGCTGACAACAACGCTGCGGACGCTTTCCTGCAGGGCGGCTCGCTGAAGCACGCCCCGGGGCCATACTTCGGCGGCTACGGCGGGCGTTGGATGCCGGAATCGCTGATCGCCGCCCTTGACGAGCTCGAAGACACCTTTGAAAAGGCCAAGGCAGATCCCGAATTCCTGGCCCAGCTCTCCGATCTGAACAAGAACTACTCCGGCCGTCCGTCGCTGCTGACCGAAGCCAAGCGGTTCTCCGAGCACGCCGGCGGCGCCCGGATTTTCCTCAAGCGCGAGGACCTCAACCACACTGGATCCCACAAGATCAACAACGTCCTGGGCCAGGCCCTGCTGGCCAAGCGCATGGGCAAAACCCGCGTGATCGCCGAGACGGGCGCCGGGCAGCACGGCGTTGCCAGCGCCACCGCCGCCGCGCTCCTCGGCCTGGAATGCGTTGTCTACATGGGCGCCGAAGACTGCCGCCGGCAGGCACTGAATGTCGCCCGGATGCAGCTGCTCGGCGCCACCGTGGTGCCCGTGGTGAATGGTTCCCAGACCCTCAAGGACGCCATCAACGACGCCCTCCGGGACTGGGTCAGCAACGTCGACAACACGCACTACCTGTTGGGCACCGCTGCCGGGGCGCACCCGTTCCCGGCCATGGTCCGCTTCTTCCACGAGGTCATCGGCGAGGAAGCCCGCGCCCAGATCCTGGAGCAGACCGGCAAACTGCCCGACGCCGTCTGCGCCTGCATCGGCGGCGGTTCGAACGCGATCGGCATCTTCCACGGATTCCTGGATGATCCGTCCGTGAAGATCTACGGCTTTGAAGCCGGCGGCGAGGGCGTGGAAACCGGCCGGCACGCAGCCACCATCACCCTCGGCAAGCCGGGCGTCCTGCACGGCGCACGTTCCTACCTCATGCAGGACGATGACGGGCAGACCATCGAGTCGCACTCGATTTCCGCAGGCCTGGACTACCCGGGCGTGGGCCCGGAGCACGCCTACCTGGCCGACATCGGACGCGTCAGCTACGAACCCATCACCGACAGCGAAGCAATGGACGCGTTCAAGCTGCTGTGCCGGACAGAAGGCATCATCCCCGCCATCGAGTCCTCACACGCCCTCGCGGGTGCCATCAAGGTTGGGAAGCGCCTCACCGAAGGCACCGCTGACCCGTCCGAAACGGTGATCATCGTGAACCTTTCCGGCCGTGGCGACAAGGACGTTGAGACCGCCGCGGAATGGTTTGACATGCTTGACGAGGAGGGCAAGGTCAAGGGCACCAACCTGTCCACGCGCAAGCCCAAGGGCCCTGCCGACAGAGCAGAAACTGAAGCCGTTCCCGCCACAGCTGCCCCTGCCACCAAGGCCGCGGACAACAACGAGGACCAGAACTGATGACTGAACAGACGGCCAGCAAGTCCGCCGCCGCCATCGACCGTGCGCGGGACGCCGGGCGCTCAGCGCTCGTGTGCTACCTGCCTGCCGGGTACCCGGACGTCCAGGCCACCATCGACGCCGGCATTGCCATGGCGAAGAACGGTGCCGACCTGATCGAAATCGGCATTCCCTACTCGGATCCGGTTATGGACGGCCCGGTCATCCAGGCAGCCACCACCGAGGCGATCGCCAACGGATTCCGGGTCGAGAGCGTCTTTGACGTTGTCGCCGGCATCACGGCAGCCACCGATGTGGCCGTGCTGGTGATGACCTACTGGAACCCCGTGGTCCGGATGGGTGTGGACGAGTTCTCGCGCCGGCTGGCCGAGGCCGGGGGAGCAGGGCTCATCACGCCTGACCTCATCCCGGACGAAGCATCGGAATGGTTCGCCGCCTCGGACAAGTACGGACTGGACCGCGTGTTCCTCGTGGCGCCGTCCTCCACCCCGGAGCGCCTGGCCATGACGGTCAAGGCAAGCCGCGGCTTTGTGTATGCCGTCTCCATCATGGGCGTGACGGGGACCCGCCAGGCCGTCAGCAGCAGCGCGGAGAAGCTCGTGGCCGACACGCACGCCGCCGGCGCCGAACGCGTGTGCGTGGGACTCGGTGTCTCCAACGCCAGCCACGTCCGTGAGATCGCAGCATACGCAGACGGTGTCATCGTTGGCACCGCGCTTGTTGCCGCCATCCGTGACGGGGGAGTCCCCGCCGTCGCCGACCTCACCCGGGACCTGAGCGCCGGACTCGTCAGGGAAGAAGCCTAACCACCATGCAGATCCTCCTTCAGGCCGCCGCCCTGGTGCCGGCCAGCATCCCCAGCCCGGACTGGTCCGGCTTCGACATCCCGCTGCCGTGGGGGACTCTGCGGATCCATGCCTATGCCCTGTGCATCCTCGCCGGGATCGTCGTGGGCCTTTGGCTCACGTCCGTCAGGTGGGCCCGCCGCGGCGCGCCCGAAGGCAGCGTCTGGGACATCGTCATCTGGGCGATTCCCTTCGGCATCATCGGCGGCCGGCTCTACCACGTGGTTTCGTCCCCGGACGCCTACTTCGGGCCCGGCTTCGACGGGACCGGGGACCTGTGGCTCATCCCGCAGATCCAGCGTGGCGGACTGGGCATCTGGGGTGCCGTGGTTCTGGGCGTCCTGGGCGCCTGGATCGGCTGCCGCCGATCCGGTGTGAAACTCACCGCCTTCCTGGACGCCGCGGCGCCCGGACTGCTGCTGGCGCAGGCCGTTGGCCGCTGGGGCAACTACTTCAACCAGGAGCTCTTCGGCGGGCCCACCACCCTGCCGTGGGGCCTGCAGATTGATGCGGACAACCCCAACTTCCCGGCCGGCATGCCGGTGGATACGCTCTTCCACCCCACGTTCCTGTATGAGTCGCTCTGGAACATCGCCGGCGTGCTCATCCTGCTGGCCCTGGACCGCCGATTCCACTTCCGCCGCGCCCGGCTCTTCTGGCTCTACGCCATGTATTACACGCTGGGCCGGGTCTGGATCGAAGCAATGCGGATCGACGACGCCGAACAGATCAACCTGTTCGGGATCACCACCAGGCTCAACGTCTGGACCAGCATCTTTGTCTTTGTGGCAGCACTCATCGTGTTCGTCCTCCTGGGATTGAAGGGCCGCCCGGAACCGGACACTCCCTTCCTGGCGGGCCGCGAGCCGGCAGCAGTCGAGGACGTGGACGCTGCGGGGGAGGAAGAGGCGCCGGTCCGAGATGCGGACACTTCTGTCTCGGATAGTGAATCGCGTGATAATCTCCCACATAACCAAAATGGTGCCCGGATCCCTTCCACCCCAACGGAAGAGGAACCGGCAGTCCGGGACAGCGACAAGCCTGTACCGGAGTCGCCGGTAGCCGGAAGTTCCCGCCACAAGGCAACGGAATCCGCGCCGGAGGCTGGCACGAACAAGTAGGACGCCAGCACGGCAGGGTAGCAGAGTCAACACTCGGAGCGCCCACACACCACAGCGTCGTGGCAACAGGGCCCATCCGATCAGCAGACAGCAGCTGGCCGGTCAAGCCCGGGTCGGGGGTCTGCGTAACTGTTCATTCAGCAGGCCGGTCTGGCCTACAATTTCCTGTAAATAACACTTTGTTGTGCCCATCACAGAGGCGCTGACGAGTGGGGCCAACGGTGTCCCTCCCATACGCACGATCAGGAGGAAGGACGTCTCCCATGAGCCAAACTCTTCACACTCCCAGCTGGTCCGAACCGGACCAGCCTGAGGCTGCCATGTCGCCGTTCAAGCGCTTTGCCGCGCTGCCCGAGGCCCGGGGTCTATACAACCCAGAGAACGAAAAAGACGCCTGCGGGCTGGCGATCATCGCAACGCTCCGCGGCGAGCCCGGCTACGACATTGTCGACGCCGCGCTGACCGCGCTCCGCAACCTGGAGCACCGTGGAGCGGTGGGTGCCGACGAGGGAACAGGTGACGGTGCCGGCCTGCTCATGCAGATCCCGGACGAGTTCTTCCGCGCCGTCACAGAATTCGAACTCCCCGCACCGGGCCAGTTCATAGCCGGTACCGCCTTCCTCCCTGCCGAGCAGCGCGAAGCGGACGCCGCCAAGGCCGGCATTGAAGGCCTTGCCGCCGATGAAGGCCTGACCGTGCTCGGCTGGCGCGAAGTGCCCATCGTCGCAGACCTTGTGGGCGCCATGGCCCGCGCCTGCATGCCCTACTTCTCACAGCCCTTCCTTGCCTCGGCAACCGGCGAGGAACTGGACCGCAACGAGCTCGACTCACGCGCCTGGCGGATCCGCAAGCGTGCCCAGAACAAGTTCGGCGTGTACTTCCCGTCGCTGTCCTCGCGCACCATCGTCTACAAGGGCATGCTCACCACGGCCCAGCTGGAGCCGTTCTACCCCGATCTCTCGGACAAGCGTTTCAAGACCAAGCTGGCGATCGTCCACTCGCGCTTCTCCACCAACACGTTCCCGTCCTGGCCGCTGGCCCAGCCGTTCCGCACCATCGCCCACAACGGTGAAATCAATACCGTCAAGGGCAACCGGAACTGGATGCGCGCCCGCCAGTCCCAGCTCGCCAACCCGCTGCTGGGTGACTCCCCGGAAGAGCTGTACCCCATCTGCACGCCCGGTGCGTCAGACTCCGCGTCCTTCGACGAAGTCGCCGAGCTGCTGTGGCTCTCCGGCCGCCCCATCACGCACTCGATCATGATGATGATCCCCGAGGCCTGGGAAAACCACGCCACCATGGATCCGGCACGGCGGGCGTTCTACGAATACCATTCCCTGCTCATGGAACCGTGGGACGGCCCCGCGGCCGTCTCCTTCACCGACGGCAACCTCGTCGGCGCCACCCTGGACCGCAACGGCCTGCGCCCCGGACGCTACTGGATCACCGAAGACGGGCTGATCATCTTCGCCTCCGAGGTGGGCGTTATCGACGTCGAACCCTCCAAGGTGGTCAAGAAGGGCCGGGTTTCCCCGGGCAAGATGTTCCTGGTGGACACCGAGGCCGGCCGCATCATCGACGACGAAGAGGTCAAGGCCGAGGTCGCTGCCGCGAACCCTTGGGCCGAGTGGGTCAAGGACAACCTGATTGACCTCAAGGACCTCCCCGAGCGCGAGCACGTGGTCCACACCGCCGCGTCCGTGAACATCCGCCAGCGGACCTTCGGGTACACCACCGAGGAGCTCAAGATCCTGCTCGGCCCGATGGCCCGCACCGGCGCCGAGCCGCTGGGTGCCATGGGTTCGGACACCCCGATCGCAGTGCTGTCCAAGCGTCCCCGGCTGCTGTTCGACTACTTTGTGCAGTCCTTCGCGCAGGTCACCAACCCGCCGCTGGATGCCATCCGTGAAGAGCTGGTCACGTCGCTGACGTGCGCCATCGGCCCGAACGGCAACCTGCTGGACACCAAGCAGGTCCGCCAGCCGCAGGTCATGTTGCCGTTCCCCGTGATCAACAACGACCAGCTCGCCAAGATCGCCAACATCGAAACGCCCGACGGCGACCGCGTGGCCATGAAGGTCCGCGGCCTCTACCGCCCCGAAGGCGGCGAGAACGCCCTGCGTGCCCGGCTCACCGAGATCTGCGAGCAGGTGTCCGGCGCGATCAACCGCGGCGTGCAGTACGTTGTGCTGTCCGACCGTGACTCGAACGCGCAGTGGGCCCCGATTCCGTCGCTGCTCCTGGTCAGCGCCGTGCACCACCACCTGCTGCGCAGCGCCAACCGCACCAAGACCGCCCTGGTGGTCGAGGCCGGCGACGTCCGCGAGACGCACCACGTGGCTGTCCTGATCGGCTACGGGGCCTCCGCCGTGAACCCGTACCTGGCCATGGAATCCGTGGAGCAGCTCATCACCGCCGGTGACGTTGTGGGGGTCACCCCGCAGGACGGCGTCTACAACCTGATCAAGGGCCTTGGTAAGGGCGTCCTGAAGATCATGTCCAAGATGGGCATCTCCACTGTTGCGTCCTACACCGGTGCGCAGACGTTCGAGGCCCTGGGCCTCGGACAGGAACTGGTGGACGAGTTCTTCGCCGGCACGCATTCCCAGCTGGGCGGCGTGGGCCTGGACGTTATCGCCGCCGAAGTTTCGGCGCGGCACCAGATGGCCTACCCCGAAGGCGGCATCGAACTGCCGCACCGCCCGCTCCTGGGCGGCGGCGAATACCAGTGGCGCCGCGACGGCGAGCCGCACCTGTTCAACCCGGAGACCGTCTTCCGCCTCCAGCACGCCACGCGTGAGCGCCGCTATGACATTTTCAAGGCCTACACCAAGGGCGTGGATGACCAGTCCGAGAACCTGATGACCCTGCGCGGGCTGCTCAAGTTCAAGAACGACCGTCCTGCTGTTCCGTTGGAGGAAGTGGAGCCCGTCTCCAGCGTTGTGAAGCGCTTCTCCACCGGCGCCATGAGCTACGGTTCCATCTCCAAGGAAGCCCACGAGACGCTCGCCATCGCCATGAACCAGTTGGGCGGCAAGTCCAACACCGGTGAAGGCGGCGAGGACGTGGACCGCCTGCTGGACCCGAAGCGCCGCTCTGCCGTCAAGCAGATCGCGTCGGGCCGGTTCGGCGTCACCAGCCTGTACCTGACCAACGCGGATGACATCCAGATCAAGATGGCGCAGGGTGCCAAGCCCGGCGAAGGCGGCCAGCTGATGGCGCAGAAGGTGTACCCCTGGGTTGCCCGGACGCGCCACTCGACGCCCGGCGTCGGCCTGATTTCGCCGCCCCCGCACCACGACATCTACTCCATCGAGGACCTCGCGCAGCTCATCTACGATGCGAAGCGCGCCAACCCCTCGGCCCGGGTACACGTCAAGCTCGTCTCCGAAGTGGGGATCGGCACTGTGGCGTCGGGTGTCACCAAAGCGAAGGCCGACGTCGTACTGGTCTCCGGCCACGACGGCGGAACCGGCGCGTCCCCGCTTAACTCGCTCAAGCACGCGGGTGTGCCGTGGGAGCTCGGGCTCGCTGAGACGCAGCAGACGCTGATGCTCAACGGCCTGCGCGACCGTGTGGTGGTCCAGGTGGACGGCCAGCTCAAGACCGGCCGCGATGTTGTTATTGCCGCGCTGCTCGGCGGCGAGGAGTTCGGTTTCGCCACCGCCCCGCTGGTGGTGGAAGGCTGCATCATGATGCGCGTCTGCCACCTGGATACCTGTCCCGTGGGCGTCGCAACGCAGAACCCCGAGCTGCGGGCCCGCTTCACCGGCAAGCCCGAATTTGTGGTCAACTTCTTCGAATTCTTGGCCGAGGAAGTCCGCGAGATCCTCGCGGAACTCGGCTTCCGGAGCATCGAAGAGGCGATCGGCCACGCCGAGGTGCTGGATGCCCGCGAAGCGATCAACCACTGGAAGGCCGACGGCCTGGACCTGGACCCGATCCTGCACGGGCTCGAGTTCGACGACGACGCTCCGCTGCGCAACATGACCTCGCAGAACCACGAGCTGGACAAGCACTTCGACCAGCGGCTGATCACCATGGCCACGGAGGCGCTGACTGACCGCAGCCCGGTGAAGATCGCGGTGGACGTGATCAACACGGACCGCTCGGTGGGCACCATGCTGGGCCACACGGTGACCAAGACGTTCAGCACGGACGTGCTGGCGCCGGACACCATCGACATCACGCTGACCGGTACCGCGGGACAGTCGCTGGGCGCCTTCCTGCCCGCCGGCATCACGCTGCGCCTCTTCGGTGACTCGAACGACTACGTGGGCAAGGGCCTTTCCGGCGGGCGGATCATCGTCCGGCCGGACCGCACCAACGTGTTCAAGGCCGAAAGCAACGTCATTGCCGGCAACGTGATCGGCTACGGCGCCACCAGCGGCGAGATGTTCCTGCGCGGCCAGGTGGGCGAACGCTTCATGGTCCGCAACTCCGGGGCCACCGCAGTTGTTGAAGGCATCGGAGACCACGGCTGCGAGTACATGACCGGGGGGCAGACGCTGATCATCGGCCGCACCGGACGCAACTTCGGCGCCGGCATGTCCGGCGGCACCGCCTATGTGCTGGACCTGCAGACCACGCAGGTCAACAAGGACGCCCTGCAGTCCGGCGAACTCCAGCTCGTTGAACTCGACGCCGAAGACCGGGACATTGTCCACGGCCTGCTGGTGAAGCATGTCGAGGAAACGGAATCTCTGCATGCAGCCCGGCTGCTGGAGAACTTCGACGACACCGCTGCCCGCATTACCAAAGTGCTGCCGCGCGATTACGCGGCAGTCCTGCAAACCCGACTGGACGCCATCGAAGAGGGCCTCGACCCCGATGGCGAAGAAGTATGGGCTCGAATCCTGGAGGTAACCGGTGGCTGACCCACGCGGATTTCTTAAAGTACGCCAGCGTGAAACCCAGCCGCGCCGTCCCGTTCCCGTCCGCATCATGGACTGGAAGGAAGTCTATGAGGCCCAGGAAAAGGGTGTCCTGAAGGCCCAGGCCGGCCGCTGCATGGACTGCGGCGTGCCGTTCTGCCACCAGGGCTGCCCGCTGGGCAACCTCATCCCCGAGTGGAACGATCTCACTTGGCGGGACAAGGGCGAGGAAGCGATTGAGCGGCTGCACGCCACCAATAACTTCCCCGAGTGGACCGGCCGGCTTTGCCCGGCGCCGTGCGAGGCGTCCTGTGTGCTGGGGATCAACCAGCCCGCGGTCACCATCAAGCAGGTTGAAGTCTCCATCATCGACGAAGCTTGGGACAGCGGCTGGGTCAACCCGCTGCCTCCGACGCGCCTGACCGGCAAGACCGTTGCCGTCGTCGGCTCCGGCCCGGCCGGCCTGGCCGTGGCGCAGCAGCTGACCCGGGTGGGCCACACCGTCGCGGTGTACGAGCGTGACGACAAGATCGGCGGGCTCCTCCGCTACGGCATCCCCGACTTCAAGATGGAGAAGGAGCAGGTTGACCGCCGCATCGAGCAGATGAAGGCGGAAGGCACCCGCTTCCGCACCGGCGTCGCTGTGGGCACCGACGTAACGTGGGAGCAGCTGCGCCGCCGGTATGACGCCGTCGTGGTTGCCACCGGCGCCACCGTGCCGCGTGACCTGCCCATCCCGGGCCGTGACTTCGAAGGCGTGCACTTTGCCATGGATTACCTCGTGCCGGCCAACCGCGTTGTCGCGGGGGAGACGGTGGAGAACCAGATCCACGCCAAGGGCAAGCACGTGGTGATCCTGGGCGGCGGCGATACCGGTGCTGACTGCCTCGGTACTGCACACCGCCATGGAGCCGCATCCGTGACCACCCTGGCCATCGGCAAACAGCCGCCGGCGGAACGTGCCGGGCACCAGCCGTGGCCCACGTTCCCCACCCTGTTCGAAATGGCCAGCGCCCACGAGGAAGGCGGCGAGCGTACGTACCTTGCCTCCACCGTGGAGTTTGTCGGCGAGAACGGCAAGCTCACCGGCGTCAAGGTTGCCGAAACGGAATTCGTGGACGGCAAGCGCCTCCCGAAGGCCGGCACCGAACGGATCATCCCGGCGGACCTGGTCTTCCTGTCGCTGGGCTTCACCGGAGCCGAGCCTGCGGGCATCACCGAGCAGGTCAGCGCCGAATTCGACGGGCGCGGCAACGTGACCCGCGACGGCTACTACATGACCAACACGGAGGGCATCTTTGTGGCCGGTGACGCCGGCCGCGGGCAGTCGCTCATTGTGTGGGCCATCGCTGAAGGCCGGGCGTGTGCCGCCGCCGTGGACAAGTTCCTCATGGGCAGCACCATCCTGCCTGCGCCGGTGGCTCCGACGGACCGGGCCATCGCGGTTCTCTGACAACAGTCAGTTCGCCGCAGATTCACCTCCACAACAACTTAACCAATGCAGGACACTACTAGGGTAGGTATATGAGACGCGCTAAGATTGTGGCCACTTTTGGCCCGGCAATTGCCAGCTTTGAGAACACCCTCGCGGTGTTGGAAGCCGGTGTGGATGTTGCCCGGATGAACATGAGTCACGGTGACTACTCCGTGCACGACAACACGTACGAGAATGTCCGCAAGGCAGCAGCCCAGCTGAGCAAGCCTGTGGCGATCATGGCTGACCTGCAGGGCCCCAAGATCCGTCTTGGCCGCTTTGTGGACGGCCCCCACGCACTGGCCGAGGGTGACATCTTCACGATCACCACCGCGGACGTTCCGGGCACCAAGGACATCTGCTCCACCACGCTGAAGAGCCTCACCGAGGACGTCAACGTGGGCGATGCCCTGCTGATCGACGACGGCAAGGTGGCCCTGCGGGCGATCGAGGTCGACGACGTCAAGGTCGTTACCGAGGTTACGGTCGGCGGGATGGTGTCCAACAACAAGGGCATCAACCTTCCCGGCGTTGCGGTCAACGTGCCGGCGCTGAGCGAAAAGGACGAGGACGATCTCCGCTGGGCCATGCGCCGCGGCGTCGACATGGTTGCACTCTCGTTCGTGCGTGACGCCTCCGATATCACCCGCGTGCACGAGATCATGGACGAAGAAGGCCGCCGTGTGCCGGTCATCGCCAAGATCGAAAAGCCGCAGGCAGTGGACCAGCTGCACGAAATCATCGACGCCTTCGACGCCATCATGGTGGCCCGTGGCGACCTCGGTGTGGAACTTCCGCTGGAGGAAGTGCCGATCGTGCAGAAGCGCGCCATCGAACTGGCACGCCGCTGGGCGAAGCCGGTCATCGTGGCCACGCAGGTCCTCGAATCCATGATCGATAACCCGCGCCCCACCCGTGCGGAGGCCTCCGACTGCGCCAACGCCGTTCTCGACGGTGCAGACGCCGTTATGCTCTCCGGCGAGACCAGCGTGGGCAAGTACCCGATCGAGACCGTCAAGGTCATGGCAAGGATCATTGAATCCACTGAGGTCCACGGCCTGGAACGCGTTCCGCCGCTGGGCACCAAGCCCAAGACCCGTGGCGGCGCCATCACCCGCGCCGCCGTCGAAATCGCCGACCAGCTGGATGCAAAGTACATCTGTACTTTCACCCAGTCCGGCGACTCCGCGCGCCGCCTGTCGCGTCTGCGCCCCATCAGGCCGGTATTCGCGTTCACTCCGTTGGAGCACGTGTGGAACCAGCTGGCGCTGACCTGGGGCATCCAGCCGGTGCTGGTTCCCATGGTGGGCCATACCGACGAGATGACCGCCCAGGTTGACCGCAGCCTGCTCGAATTGAAAGTGGTGGACGACGGCGACCTGGTGGTCATAGCCGCCGGTTCGCCTCCCGGAAAGGCCGGTTCCACGAACATGCTGAAGGTTCACCGGGTCGGAGACCTCGGCGACGCCGGTAGCCTGGGCGGCGAAGCTGGTGCACCCAGGGAAAAGCTCGGTCCCTGGCCGACGACATAGCAACTTAAGAAGAAGGACCCCTGCCGGTTGGCAGGGGTCCTTTTCTTTTGTCTCCGGGCGTCCGGTGATTGAGCTTGCCGAAATCCCGGTGTCGCCTGTTGTGCTAGTTGACCTGGTTGATGATGGTCTCGGCGACCTCGCGCATGCTGAGGCGGCGGTCCATGGAGGTCTTCTGGATCCAGCGGAAAGCCTCCGGCTCCGTCAGGCCCATCTTGGTGGTCAGCAGGCTCTTGGCGCGCTCGACGAGCTTGCGGGTGGCGAACTGCTCCTGCAGGTCCGACACTTCGCTTTCGAGGGCCTTGATTTCCTCGTGGCGGGAGAGCGCAATTTCCAGGGCCGGGATGAGGTCGGCCGGGGTGAAGGGCTTGACCACGTAGGCCATGGCGCCGGCATCGCGGGCGCGCTCCACAAGTTCCTTCTGGCTGAAAGCCGTCAACAGGACCACGGGGGCGATGCGGGCCTTGACGATCTTCTCGGCTGCGGTGATGCCATCCATAATCGGCATCTTGACGTCCATCAGGACGAGGTCCGGCTTGAGTTCCTCGGCGAGCTGCACGGCCTTCTCGCCGTTGTCTGCTTCGCCCACCACGTCATAGCCTTCGCCGCGCAGGATCTCGATGATGTCGAGTCGGATGAGGGTTTCATCCTCGGCCACAATGACGCGGCGCGCCGGCTGGGACGTGGGTTTTGACTCCGTTTGTTCAGTCACGGGATCTCCTTGGAAAGGTACGGCGGAACATCACCATCTTAGGTGCGCCCGCGGCCGTAGTTTGATCTGCATGGTCTATTGCGGCGTCAGCGGCGCGATTCTGGAATTCAGCCTATCTGCATGTAGAGTAATTCCGCGTACGTGAAGCGATCGCGTTGCTCACAATCAGCTGTGGGCGTACCGGTTTGCACAGCGTATTCCGCGCCCGAGTGGCGGAATTGGCAGACGCGCCGCACTCAAAATGCGGTATCGAAAGGTGTGTGGGTTCGAGTCCCACCTCGGGCACGCATTCCCCCTCGTCAGAGGGGGTTTTGCTTTTAATGTGTTGACATTGACCCTCCGCGGGTCCCTCTGACTCTGGCCGCGGTCTGTGCCTGGCGCCGCGGTGACCTGTGAAGTTGTGTGGGTGGCGGGCTCAGGTTCCTGGCTGGTGTGCCCTCCGCCTGCTTGGGATCTGGGGCTATCTGTACTCCTTTCAGGGTTGTTCTGGTGGCCGTGGTTGGCCATCACTCATTCATGGCTACGGGTTGTGTTAACGACATGACCAAGGCCAAGTCTCTTCCAGGATTTCCCCACCTTTGGCTGGTTCCTTCGTCCCCACGCCGAGGGCATCATCGCGTGTTTGTCCGGCCAAAGATGCGTGCACACTGTGCAGACTCTCGGGTGGTGGGCGGTTGTTCGGGTGGCATCGTGATCCCTTTCCGCAGACTTTATGGCTGATAGCAGTTCATGCGTCCGGCCATCCCTGGGGACATGACCTGCAGTGATCCCGGGTGCGGGGGAGAGTGCCGGGGTCGGGACAATCGTGCTGTCTGGGGCACTCACTCCGGCTGAAGAGGCCTGTGTGCATCAGCTGGAAGGTCGTGCATGCCATGCGCCTTCCGGGTGGTGTTTGCGCTGCTACTTCTTCATGGGAACCACACATGGTGCCGACATGACCGCCCGCTCCGATGCGTGGGATGCTCTGCCGGATGGTGGTTCCTGAAGCCAGCGGCCCGGGCACACGGGCGCGTTGGAGCGCAGCCGAAACAATCCCCCGGAACCCTCAACGGATGCCGGTGTGTGGGACTGAGACCCACCGACTGTTGCTGTGTCGTCACAGGTCAGGGGCGTTTCCGCCACGGCGTGTGCACAAATTTCCAGAGAGTTGTGGACACGCGCTCGGCCCTACTTCCATGCACGTCCCAGCGTGGACTGCAGTGGTAGTCATGCCACGGTGTGATCCGGTCACCAGCCCGGTGCAGCGGCGGATTCGCCGGACCGGGGGAGTCCCATCGTTAAGACCAGCCGGGCAGCCGGCCGGACTGGATCGTGACAGTTTTGGAACGCCAAGCACTAATGAGGCGTGGGGACGTGCAAGCCGGAGGGACAGCGCAGCCGTGTGTCCAGAGGGTCGAGCAAAGCACCGGACCTTGACACGGCCCTATGCGGCCCGATGGCACCCGATGTGCCTGGACTATGCGGTAGGCCTGCCAGCAACGGCCGGTCGCGGGCGATCGTCTGTCAGGTGGGGTCTAAGACACTTCGCCAAGGGAGTGTAGAAAGGCCTTCTTGACCCTATTCTGACGGCACGGAGTGAAAGCCTGACGTCAGCTTGGGGTGTACCCAAGCTGACGAAATCCCCGCCCGTGGGGCTAGATTCTCCGGACAAGAGGTCGGCTCCTCAGATTTGGAAGCCGGTGGCCCCGCCGACG
>NZ_JAKFFD010000233.1:0-28380 GCF_036675385.1 Pseudarthrobacter sp.
CAGCTGAACATCCTCGAGGTCAAGAACCCCGAGATGGAAGCACAGCTTGTTGCCCAGGGCGTTGCTGAGCAGCTGACTTCCCGCGTGGCTTTCCGCCGTGCGATGAAGAAGGCCATGCAGTCCGCTCAGCGTGCAGGTGCCAAGGGCATCCGTATCGCCTGCTCCGGTCGACTGGGTGGCGCAGAAATGTCCCGCTCGGAGTTCTACCGCGAAGGCCGTGTGCCCCTGCACACCCTCCGTGCGAACATCGACTACGGCTTCTACGAGGCCAAGACCACCTTCGGCCGCATCGGCGTGAAGGTCTGGATCTACAAGGGTGACGTCACCGCGAAGGAACTGGCTCAGCAGGCAGCTGCTGCTCCGTCCCGCGGCCGCGGTCCCAGCGACCGTCCGGGCCGCCCGGGTGGCGCCGGCGGCGCTGACCGTGGTGACCGCCGCCGTCGTACCGACCGTCCGGCAGCAGAGGCAGCTCCGGCTGCCGAGGCTCCGGCAGTTGAGGCTGCACCTGCTGCAGTAGAAGGAGGACAGGCTTAAATGCTTATCCCACGTCGAGTCAAGCACCGTAAGCAGCACCACCCGGGTCGTTCCGGCGCTGCTACGGGCGGCACCAAGGTCTCCTTCGGTGAGTGGGGTATCCAGGCTCTGAGCCCGGCATACGTCACCAACCGTCAGATCGAGTCTGCCCGTATCGCGATGACCCGCCACATCAAGCGTGGCGGTAAGGTCTGGATCAACATTTACCCGGACCGTCCGATCACCAAGAAGCCGGCCGAAACCCGCATGGGTTCCGGTAAGGGTTCGCCGGAATGGTGGGTCTCAAACGTCAAGCCGGGCCGGGTTCTCTTTGAGATTTCCGGCGTCGAGGAATCGGTAGCTCGCGAGGCCCTGCGCCTGGCAATCCACAAGCTCCCGTTGAAGGCACGCATTTTGCGTCGCGAAGGTGGTGAATAGAAATGGCAGTAGGATCCAAGGAACTTGCATCTGCACAGCTGGACACGTTCGACAACGAGCGCCTCGTTGAAGAACTCCGGAAGGCTAAGGAAGAGCTGTTCAACCTGCGTTTCCAGTCCGCCACCGGTCAGCTGGAGAACCACGGTCGTCTGCGCGCGGTAAAGAAGGACATCGCACGCATCTACACCGTTCTCCGTGAGCGCGAGCTGGGCATTCGTGCCGAGGTTGCCGCACCGGTTGTGGAAGCCAAGGAAGAGAAGAAGTCCAAGAAGGCTGCAACCAAGAAGGCCGAAACGGCTGAAACGGTTGAGGCCGAGGAGGATGCCAAGTGAGTGAAAAGGACGAGAACGTGACGGAAACTGTTTCCGCAGCAGCTACGGCTGGCGAACGCGGTGACCGTAAGACGAAGCGTGGCTACGTAGTCTCGGACAAGATGGAAAAGACCATCGTTGTCCAGGTAGAAGACCGCGTAAAGCACGCTTTGTACGGCAAAGTCATCCGCCGCAACACGAAGATCAAGGCTCACGACGAAGAGAACAGCGCCGGCATCGGCGACCTCGTTCTTCTCGCCGAGACCCGCCCGCTGTCCGCTACCAAGCGGTGGCGTCTGGTCGAGATCCTCGAAAAGGCCAAGTAACACCCCGCAGCCTGCTTGCAGGTACTGCACCGGAAACCCCCGTTCCCTTTTGGGAGCGGGGGTTTTCCGCATTTCCCGGCGGGTGGGCTGGCCGGGTGTGTCACACGGAGCAGGCTTTTTGGGGGACGGCCGACGGCGGGAGGCCGGGTTTCCGGGGAACGGCACCGCCGGTGGGCCGAACGCGAGCCGTGCGTGACGCCGTCGTGCGTCGCCGGCACTGCAGCGCTTCCTGGTGTCCAATGGTTGTGCTCTGGATGCCGCCGTGTGATATGGGAGATGGCCCCAACTGTGCTAGGATATTGAGTTTGTATGGCGCCCTCTGTGCGCCGTCATCAACCTCGTAAACAATCGTGCCACGGCATAGTGCCCCCTAGCGCTTCGGACCTGTCCGGATCCGCCTGGGAAGCAAATGTTTTTGGCACGGGAGTTTAGGCCTGGTCTGGCAAAATCCAGGCAGGTCAAGAGACACCCCGATCAACCGTTCCGCAAGGCTCATTCCGTTGAAAGATTTTCGGTCTGAGAACCGGCGCGACGCAAGGAGTAAATAGTGATTCAGCAGGAGTCGCGACTCAAGGTCGCCGACAACACGGGTGCTAAGGAAATCCTTACCATTCGCGTTCTCGGTGGATCTGGCCGTCGCTACGCAGGCATTGGCGACGTCATCGTCGCTACCGTCAAGGATGCAATTCCGGGCGGCAACGTAAAGAAGGGCGATGTTGTTAAGGCAGTCATCGTCCGTACCAAGAAGGAACGCCGCCGTGCGGATGGTTCCTACATCAAGTTTGACGAGAACGCAGCTGTGATCCTGAAGGCTGACGGTGACCCCCGCGGTACCCGTATCTTCGGACCGGTTGGTCGTGAACTTCGTGACAAGAAGTTCATGAAGATCGTTTCTCTGGCTCCGGAGGTGCTCTAGTCCATGGCTAAGATCAAAAAGGGTGACCTGGTTCAGGTCATCACTGGCGCCAAGGCTGAGCGCGGCGGCGACAAAGGCAAGCAGGGCAAGGTTCTGCGCGTATTCCCCGAGACCAACCGCGTGTTGGTTGAAGGCATTAACCGCGTAACCAAGCACACCAAGGCCGGTCAGTCGCAGCGCGGCACCAAGACTGGTGGCATCGAGGTCGTAGAAGCTTCGGTCCACATCTCCAACGTGGCTCTGGTTGACCCGTCCACCAAGAAGCCCACCCGCGTCGGTTTCCGCACCGAGACCGTTGAGCGCAATGGCGTGAAGCGCGACGTGCGTGTCCGCGTGGCTAAGAGCTCCGGGAAGGACATCTAATGACTGAGACTCTCGAGACTCCGGCAACGAAGATCGTTCCTCGTCTGAAGACCAAGTACGCCGATTCCATCAAGAGCACGCTCGTTGAGGAATTCAAGTACACCAACGTCAACCAGGTTCCCCGCCTGGTGAAGGTCGTTGTGAACATGGGTGTTGGAGATGCCGCTAAGGACTCCAAGCTGATCGACGGCGCTGTCCGCGATCTGACCCTGATCACCGGCCAGAAGCCGCAGGTAACCAAGGCCCGCAAGTCGATCGCACAGTTCAAGCTGCGCGAAGGCATGCCCATCGGCGCACACGCAACTCTGCGTGGAGACCGCATGTGGGAATTCCTGGATCGTCTGGTCACGCTGGCTCTGCCCCGTATCCGCGACTTCCGCGGCCTCAGTGGCAAGCAGTTCGACGGCAACGGCAACTACACCTTCGGTCTGACCGAGCAGGTTATGTTCCACGAAATCGACCAGGATTCCATCGACCGCGTACGCGGCATGGACATCACGGTTGTAACCACCGCCAAGACCAACGACGAAGGCCGCGCGCTGCTTAAGGCACTCGGTTTCCCGTTCAAGGCCGAAGACTAATCTAACTACGTAACAGGTCCTTCGCTGAAGCTTTACGCGGCAGCGAGGAAACCGTTATGAGGAAGGGCAAGAGCCCAAATGACAATGACTGATCCGGTCGCAGACATGCTTACGCGTCTGCGCAATGCAAACTCGGCGTACCACGATTCCGTGTCCATGCCGTACAGCAAGCTCAAGGCACGCGTTGCCGACATCCTGAAGGCTGAAGGTTACATCGCCTCCTGGAAAGAAGAAGACGCAGAGGTTGGCAAGAAGCTGACCCTGGACCTTAAGTTCGGACCGAACCGCGAGCGTTCAATCGCTGGCGTTCGCCGTATTTCCAAGCCGGGCCTGCGTGTTTACGCAAAGTCCACCAACCTCCCGCACGTGCTCGGTGGCCTGGGTGTCGCAATCCTGTCCACCTCTTCCGGCCTCTTGACTGATAAGCAAGCCGGCAAGAAGGGCGTGGGCGGCGAAGTCCTCGCCTACGTCTGGTAACGGGAAAGGAAGAGAATAATGTCACGTATTGGACGTCTCCCCATCACCGTTCCTGCCGGCGTTGAGGTCAAGGTTGACGGCTCTGTCGTCAGCGTCAAGGGTGCCAAAGGCGAGCTGAACCACACTGTGGCCAGCCCGATCGAGGTTTCCCTGGAAGCAGAGACCCTGACTGTCGCCCGCCCGAACGACGAGCGCGCCTCCCGTTCACTCCACGGCCTGACCCGCACCCTGATCTCCAACATGATCGAGGGCGTTACCAAGGGCTACGAGAAGAAGCTTGAAATCGTTGGTACTGGTTACCGCGTTCAGGCCAAGGGATCTGACCTTGAGTTCGCTCTCGGCTACAGCCACCCGGTAAATGTCACCGCACCGGACGGCATCACCTTTGCAGTTGAGACCCCGACCAAGCTCTCTGTTTCAGGTATCAACAAGCAGCAGGTCGGCGAGGTTGCTGCCAACATTCGCAAGCTGCGGAAGCCGGACCCGTACAAGGGCAAGGGCATCCGCTACGCAGGCGAAGTCATCCGCCGCAAGGTCGGAAAGGCTGGTAAGTAACCATGGCCATCTCAATTAACAAGAAGCGTACGAACAAGAGCAAGTCTGCTTCGCGCAGCCGCCGCCAGCTTCGTATCCGCAAGCGCATCTCCGGCACGGCTGTACGTCCTCGTCTGGTCGTCAACCGCTCCGCACGCCACGTATTCGTCCAGGTTGTCGATGACACCAAGGGCCTGACCGTAGCAAGCGCCTCCACACTGGAAGCCGACCTTCGTGCATTCGAAGGCGACAAGACCGCCAAGGCCAAGCGCGTTGGCGAGCTCGTTGCCGCTCGTGCCAAGGCTGCCGGCGTCGAGGCAGTTGTCTTCGACCGCGGTGGTAACAAGTACCACGGCCGAATTGCTGCTGTCGCTGACGGCGCACGTGAAGGTGGGCTGTCACTGTGACGGAAGCAAACAAGGAAAAGGACACTGTGTCTGCAGATCAGAAGGCTACTGAAGCCGTAGCTGCTCCGGCCACTGAGACCACTGCGCCCGCAGCTGCTGCCGATGACCGCCGTGGTGGCGCTCGTCGTGGCGAGCGTGGCGACAAGGGCCAGGGCGGTCGCGATGGCGGCCGTGGCGGCCGTGGTGGCCGTGACGGCGGCCGCGAAGCCGAGAAGAGCCAGTTCATTGAACGCGTTGTCACCATCAACCGCGTTTCCAAGGTGGTCAAGGGTGGTCGTCGCTTCAGCTTCACCGCTCTGGTCGTCGTTGGTGACGGTAACGGCATGGTCGGCGTGGGCTACGGCAAGGCTAAGGAAGTTCCTGCCGCAATCGCGAAGGGCGTTGAAGAGGCTAAGAAGTCCTTCTTCCGCGTTCCCCGCATTGGGAACACCATCCCGCACCGCGTTCAGGGTGAGGCCGCTGCCGGCGTCGTAATGCTGCGTCCGGCTTCCGCCGGTACCGGTGTTATTGCCGGTGGTCCGGTCCGCGCCATCTTGGAGTGCGTGGGCATCCACGACATCCTCTCCAAGTCGCTGGGTTCCTCCAACGCCATCAACATCGTTCACGCGACTGTTGCTGCGCTGAAGCAGCTCGAAGAGCCGGCAGCAGTGGCAGCACGCCGCGGCCTGCCGCTGGACGAGGTTGCTCCGCCGGCAATGGTGAAGGCAATCCTGAACCAGAAGGCGGGTGTCTAAGCCATGGCTAAGAACCTGATTCCCTCCGACCTTCAGTTGGAGATCACTCAGATCAAGTCCGCCATTGGCGGCAAGCAGAACCAGCGCGACACCCTTCGGTCCCTCGGCCTGAAGCGGATCGGACACACCGTTGTCCGCACCGCCGACGCCGTGACTGTTGGAATGCTCAACACGGTTCCGCACCTGGTAAAGGTAGAGGAGGCGAAGTAAATGGCAGAGAAAAAGATCGCCGCAGAGACTGCTGAGAAGCAGAACACACTGAAGGTTCACCACCTGCGTCCCGCCCCGGGTGCCAAGACCGCCAAGACCCGAGTTGGTCGTGGTGAAGGTTCCAAGGGTAAGACCGCTGGTCGCGGTACCAAGGGTACAAAGGCCCGCTACCAGATCAAGGCTGGCTTTGCCGGCGGCCAGTTGCCGCTGCACATGCGCCTGCCGAAGCTGCGCGGCTTCAAGAACCCGTTCCGGGTTGAGTTCCAGGTTGTAAACCTGGACAAGCTCAACGAGCTGTTCCCGGAAGGTGGCACAGTCACCGTGGAGAACCTGGTCGAAAAGGGTGCCGTTCGCAAGAACCAGCCCGTCAAGGTGCTTGGCACCGGCGACATCACCGTCAAGGTTGACGTCACCGTCCACGCATTCTCGGCCAGCGCCGCAGAAAAGATTGCAGCAGCAGGCGGAAGCACCACCGCTCTCTAGTAGACGGTGGGCGAACGCCCGTTGTGAACTCCCGGCGTGCAGGGCCCCAGGGCCCTGCACGCCGGGAGTTTTTTTCGCATCCGCCCGCCGACTATTTCCGCCCGTTCGCCGCAATCGCGGGTTCGCGGATTATTCGCATGGCCGATCCACCCGTTAGACTCGGTTGTTGGGATTATTGTCCCCCATCACACCACGCTCATAAACAACACAGGAGGACGCTTGCTTAGCGCATTTGGCCGGGCCTTTCGCACGCCTGATCTGCGACGCAAGTTGTTGTTCACGCTGGCAATCATCACAATCTTCCGCTTGGGTGCATTCATCCCCTCGCCTGGTGTGAACTACCAGAATGTCCAGCAATGCTTGCAGAACGGTCAGACCGCTGGCGGGCTCTATCAGCTCGTCAACCTGTTCAGCGGCGGTGCCTTGCTTCAGGTGTCCATCTTCGCGCTGGGCATCATGCCGTACATCACGGCCAGCATCATTGTGCAGCTGCTCCGGGTGGTCATTCCCCGGTTCCAGGAGCTGTACGAGGAGGGCGCCTCCGGGCAGTCCAAACTCACCCAGTACACGCGGTACCTCACCATTGCCCTGGGCCTGCTGAACGCCACGACGCTGGTGTCGCTGGCACGTTCAGGCCAGTTGCTTCCGGGCTGTGCACTGCCGATCATTCCTGATGACAGCATCATCACCACTATCCTGCTGATCATCACGCTGACCGCCGGTACCGGGCTCATCATGTGGATGGGCGAACTGGTCACCGAAAAGGGTGTGGGCAACGGCATGTCGCTGCTCATCTTCACCTCCATCGCGGCAACGTTCCCCACGTCCCTGGGCGCCATCTGGAGTTCACAGGGCCCCGGCACGTTCTTTATGGTCCTGGTGATCGGCCTGGTGACGGTCGCCCTGGTGGTCTTCGTGGAGCAGTCCCAGCGCCGTGTCCCGGTGCAGTACGCCAAGCGGATGATCGGACGCCGGACCGTCGGCGGCACCAGCACCTACATCCCCATCAAGGTGAACATGGCAGGCGTGATCCCCGTGATCTTCGCATCGTCCATGCTTTACCTGCCGGGACTGATCTCACAGTTCAACCAGCCCAAAGCCGGCGAGGCACTCGCGCCGTGGGTTGAGTGGATCAACAACAACCTGACCCGAGGAGACCACCCGATCTACATGGCGCTGTACTTCGCCATGATCGTGTTCTTTACCTACTTCTACGTCGCGATCACCTTCAACCCTGAAGAGGTCTCCGACAACATGAAGAAGTACGGCGGTTTCATCCCGGGTATCCGTGCCGGAAAACCGACCGCGGATTACCTGCAGTACGTGCTCTCCCGGATCACGCTGCCCGGCGCCCTCTACCTGGGCTTCGTGGCGCTGATTCCGCTGGTGGCATTGGTACTGATCAACGCGAACCAGAACTTCCCGTTCGGTGGCACCTCGATCCTGATCATGGTGGGCGTTGGCCTTGAAACCGTCAAGCAAATAGATGCGCAGCTACAGCAACGTCACTACGAAGGGCTTTTGCGATGACGAAAATGTTGATTATTGGACCCCCCGGTTCCGGAAAAGGAACGCAAGCGGAACGCATTTCCGAGCGCCTCGGCGTCGTGGCGATTTCCACCGGTGATATCTTCCGCGCCAATGTGAAGGGCGAAACTCCTCTTGGCATTGAAGCCAAGAAGTACATGGACGCCGGGGACTTCGTTCCGGACAGCGTCACCAACAAGATGGTCCGCGACCGCCTCAGCGAGTCCGACGTCGAAAACGGCTTCCTCCTGGACGGCTACCCGCGCACCACGGCGCAGGTGGACTACCTTGACGGGATCCTCGCGAACAGCGAAGAGAAGCTCGACGTCGTCCTGCAGCTCACGGCCGACGACGAGGAACTCGTCTCCCGCCTGCTGGGCCGTGCCAAGGAAACCGGCCGGAGCGACGACAACGAAGCCGTGATCCGCCACCGCCTTGACCTGTACCACGAGCAGACCGAGGCCGTTGTGGCCAAGTATGCCGAACGCGGCATCCTGACCCAGGTTGACGGCATCGGCGGCATCGACGAGGTCACCGACCGCGTGATGCAGGCCATCAAGGCAGCCCAGGCCGCCTAAGCCCCGCAACATGCTTTTCCGAGGCTCCTCCCGGCATCCGGGAGGAGCCTCAGCCATTGAGAGGACACACCATGGCCTTCGGCCAGCCCCGTATCGAATACAAGACCAACGCCCAGATGCGCATCATGCGCGACGCCGGGCTGGTGCTGAACCGTGCGCTGGACGCAGCGGTGGCAGCAGCCGCTCCAGGCGTTACCACCAAGCAGCTGGACGACGTCTTCGCCGCAGTGCTGAACGAGGCCGGCGCCAAGTCGAACTTCCTCGGCTACCACGGCTTCCCCGCCACCATCTGCACCTCCGTGAACGAGGAAGTGGTGCACGGCATCCCCGGCGGCAAGGTCCTCAACGACGGCGACATCATCTCGATCGACGGCGGCGCGATTGTTGACGGCTGGCATTCCGACTCTGCACGCACCGTCATCGTGGGCCAGGCCGACCCCGAGGACCAGCGGCTTTCCGACGTCACCCAGGCAGCCATGTGGCGCGGCATCGCCGCCTTGGCCACGGGAAGCCACGTGGGCGACGTCGGCGCCGCCATCGACGACTACGTCTCCTCTGTGCCGGGCAAGCCGCTGGGCATCCTGGAGGACTACGTGGGCCACGGCATCGGCTCCGAGATGCACATGGCCCCGGATGTCCTGAACTACCGCACGAGCCACCGCGGTCCCAAAATCAAACCCGGACTGTGCCTGGCCATCGAGCCCATGCTGGTCCGCGGCAGCATCGACACGGCAGTGCTGGAGGACGACTGGACAGTGGTGACCACCGACGGCAAGCGCTCCTGCCAGTGGGAGCACTCGGTTGCCGTCCACGAAAAGGGGATCTGGGTACTCTCAGCCCCCGACGGCGGAGCGGAGCACCTGGTGCCGCTCGGCGTCGTACCCGTCCCGATCCCGTAGGTTCGACGCTCCCCAACCGCCGGGGGTTTCGACAAGCTCAACCACCGGGGCAGGTCAGGCCTTGAGCTTGGGCTTGACGTCCTTGGTGTAGATTCCCTCGAGGGTCGCCTTCAGCTCGGTCATGGTGGCCTTCACGTCGCCCTGCTGCGTCAGGATCTTGGCGGCGGCCTTGGCCATCTCCTGGTCCGCTCCCGGCAGGAACGCCCGGGCGTTGTCCTGGACCTTGGTCACGGCCAGCTGGTCCATGGCGATCTTGATCTGCGGGGTCTTGGCGAGCACAGCGGTCATGTCGGCGGACGTGCGTGTGGGCATGTAGCCGGTCGCGGCCGAGAACGCGGCGGTGTTCTCGGGCTCGGTCATGAACTGCAGGAACATGGCTGCTGCCAGCTGCTCTTCCTTGGTGACACCGCTGGGGATGCCCAGGCCGGCGCCGCCGGTGGGGCACACGCCGGTGGTGACCTTTGAGCCGCCCGGCATGAAGCCGACGCCCACGTTGAACTTGGCGGACTTCAGGATGCCGATCAGCGACCCCGTCGAAGACAACGTGGCCGAAGCAAGGCCGGCGGCAAAGTCGTCGGCGGATTCCTTGGAGGAAACGCCGGCCCAGGCGTCCTTGTACACGGAATCCTGGGCCGCCTGCAGTGCCGCCACGGACTCGGCTGAGTCACACGTGATGTCCCATTCCTTGGACCAGCCGCCGCCTTCGCCCCACAGGTTGTTCTGCAGCGTCCAGCCCGCGTAGCCGGCCAGCGCGGGGTGCATAAAGGCGTACTGGGCGCCGGAAGCCGCCTTGAGCTTCGGGGCCCACCCGGCGAATTCCTGCCAGGTGGCGGGGGCACGGTCCGGCAGGCCGGCTGCCGCGAAGTGGTCCTTGTTGTAGTAGAACAGGGGCGTGGACCGGCCGTAGGGGAGTGCCCACTGCTTGCCGTCGTACTTGTAGTCGTCCACCAGTGACGTGCGGAAGTCGTCCAGCTTGACGTCCAGCTGCTTGACCAGGGAGTCGAGCGGGATGATGCTCTCGTTCAGGTAGTAGCGGAACCACCAGACGTCGGAGAGGACCACAAGGGACGGGAGGCCTGACTTGGCGGCCTGGGCTGTCTGGAACTTCTGGGCGATTTCCTCGTAGTTGGCGCCGGCGGTCACCAGGTTCACCTTGATGTCCGGGTACTTGGCGTGGAACTTCTCGATGATGCTCTTTTCCACGTCCTGTGACTTGCCCGGGTGGTTGGACCAGAAGTCGATGGAGGCGGCCGGCTTGACGCCGCTGAAGTCGATGCTGGCAGCGGTCGTCGCCGCGGCTCCGGGTGTTGTAGACGGGCCGCCGCAGGCGGAGAGAGCTGCGGCGCCTGCCCCGGCGCCGGCCAGGGTGAGGAAGAACCGTCGATCAAGGGTAAAGGACATGGTGCTGCCTTTCGTTGTGTGCCTCGGTAGTGCTGGATGCGGTGGATGGATGGTTTGGAGGCCCTACGGCAGTGCCCGCCGGTAAGGCCCGACGGCGGTGCCCGCCGGAGGTTAGCCCGTCACGCTGCCCTGGGTCAGGCCCGCGACGATGTAGCGCTGGAGCATGGCGAAGATGACCAGGATGGGGACGATCACGAGGACGGCGCCGGCCATCATGATTCCCCAGCCTGCGCCGTTGCTCTCGGAGTTCTGCAGCAGGGTGAGGCCCACTGGAAGCGTCATGCTTTCCGGTTTGTCCGTGATGATCAGCGGCCAGATGTACTCGTTCCATTCGCTCACTACGGTGACCAGGGCAACCGTTGCAATGGACGGAACGGACACCGGAACCACGATCTGCCAGAGCCGCCGCCAGTGGCCGGCGCCGTCGATCTCTGCGGATTCCAGGATCGAACCGGGCAGGGTGAGGAAGTGCTGGCGCAGCAGGAACGTGCCGAAGGCAGTGCCCAGGCCGGGCAGGATGATGCCCCACAGGGTGTTCTTCCCACCCATTCCGGCGATCAGGATGTAGTTCGGCAGGATGGATACCTGCGCGGGAACCATCAGGGCCACGAGGATCAGGACGAAGATCAGGTTCTTGAACGGAAAGCGCACAAACACCAGGGCATAGGCGGTCAGCAGGGCAAGGATCACTTTGACGCCGCCGCCCACCACGGTGACGATGGTGCTGTTCAGGAAGAACTGACCGAACGGGACCGTGGTCATGGCAACCCGATAGTTCTCCGGGTCCAGGGCTGCCGGGAGCACCTGCAGATCCAGGGTGACGATTTCGCCGGGCTGCTTGAACGAGCTCAGCACCATCCACAGCAGCGGCAGGAACACCACCAGGACGGCGACGGCCAGCGGCGCATACCCGGCAGCGACTGTCCTGGCCAGGTTGGCACGGGAGAACGGCCGCTCCAGGGGCGGGACGGCGTCGGGCGTTGAAGGGTCCGGAAGGACGGCGGCGGGAGCGCTCACGAGTAGTGCACCTTCCTTTCGACGAACCGCAGCTGCAGCACCGTGATGACCAGCAGGATGACAAACAGGACCACCGAGATGGCGGCGGAATAGCCGGCGCGGTTGTAGGCGCCGAAGGCTTGGAGGTACGCCTCGTAGATGAGGGTGCTGGTGCCGCTGCCCAGGGGCGTCATGATCCGGATGAGGTCGAAGGCCTGGAGCGAGCTGAGCATGGTGGTGATCAGCAGGAAGAATGTGGTGGGGGAGAGCAGCGGCAGCGACATGCTGACGAAGCGCCGGAAACTGCTGGCACCGTCCAGCGACGCCGCCTCCATCACGTCCTGCGGCAGGGACTGCAGCCCGGCGAGGAACACCACCGCGCAGTAGCCCAGGTTCTTCCAGACGTACACGATGATGACCATCACCAGCGAGAGGTCCGGATCGTTGATCCACTGCGGGCTCTGCTGTCCGAGGCCCCGCAGGATCCAGGCCAGCACGCCGTAGCCGGGATCAAAGATGAACAGCCACACCAGGCCAACGCCAACCCCGGACAGCACATACGGTGCGAAGACGGCCGACCGGGCAAAGGTGGTGCCGCGGACCTTCGAGTTCAGGGCCAGCGCCACCAGCAGGCCCAGCGCCATGGAGCCGCCCACGGTTGCGGCAGTGAATACGGCGGTAGTGCCAAGGACCCGGGCGGCGTCCGCGCTGGTGAAGAACGTGACGTAGTTTTCCAGCCCGACGACGGTGGCCGACGCGGAGCCGAGCGTCCAGTTCAGCGTGGAGTAGTAGAGGTTGTTGAACAGCGGGACGTAGGTGAAGACCGCGATGAGCAGCAGGTTCGGCAGGGCCAGCGCGAGAAAGACGAAGAAGTCCTGGCGTTTCCGGCGCGACCAGCGATTGCGCTTCCGGGGCAGGGTGCCGGCCTGGTCCTTTGCCCTGCCGGTGGCCGTCTGCGCCAGGGAACTGCCCGGCTTGGCGGTGAGCTGTGGTGTCATGGATCTCAATCGGAAAGCCTGCCGCGGCAGGGCTGTGGAACGGATTTGAGATCACTCCATCACATCGTGGAAGCCGGACCGGACCAGATGCGGCCGCCCAGCGAATTGTTGTCCCAGGCTTCGGAACCCGTTCACCGAACGTTTGGTTTCCCTGGTGAGCGAGCCCACAGTCCCGGGTTTCGACAAACTCAACCACCGGGCGCAGGGCAGAATGGAGCCATGGGAGCAATCACGGATGTGCCTGGAATCAGGGTTGGCCATGAGCAGAAAACCGGCGACGGCTGGCTGACGGGAGTCACCGTGGTGCTGCCGCCACCGGGCACTGTCGGGTCGGTGGACGTCCGTGGCGGTGGCCCGGGCACGCATGAGACTGACGCGCTGGATCCCACCACGCTGGTGTCCACGGTGGACGCCGTGGTCCTCACCGGCGGCAGCGCCTACGGGCTGGTCTCGGCCCACGGTGCACAGCGTTGGTGCGAGGAAAACGGCCGGGGATTCGCCGTCACCGGGGGAGTGGTGCCGATCGTTCCCGCCGCCGCGATCTTCGACCTGGGCCGGGGAGGAGACTTCTCAGCGCGCCCGACGGCGGACATGGGCTATGCGGCCACCGTCGCCGCTGCTGCCGAAACGGACGGGCACGACGTCGGACGCGGCAGCGTGGGCGCCGGCACCGGAGCGATGATCGGACGCGGACAGTTCAAGGGTGGGGTGGGGACGGCTTCGGTCACGCTTGAGAACGGCGTGGTTGTCGGGGCGCTGGCCGTGGTGAACGCTCTGGGGTTTCCCGTGGAGGCACTTCCGGGGAATCCCGAACCCTCCGCGCGCTCGGTCGTGCCTCCCTTAGACGCGCGCTTCCGGGTTCCCGATTCCCCGTCAGCGGATGCCGGGCCACCTGCGCTCAATACGACATTGGTGGTTGTTGCTACGAACGCAGTGCTGGACCCTGCTGAGTGCTATCGGACTGCTGCTGCTGCGCATGCTGGGCTGGCCCGGGCGCTCAATCCGTCGCACACGTTGGCTGATGGGGATACTGTTTTTTGCCTTGCCACTGGTGAGGTGGCTTTGGACCGGAGTACTGAAACTGCCCGGCAGGTGAGTCTCATTGCCCTGCAGAGTGCGGCAGCCGACGTCGTACGCTTGGCGATCCTCGACGGGATTTCGGCAAGCTCGATTTCCGGGTAAGGTGTGTGCTTTCATATTTAGTTTGGACTTTCTACCCACTTACAGTAAAGTGGTTTGTTGGTTGTCTGCCCAGCTGTGCCCTGTTTGGGGCCGGAGGTGATGACCGATCCAACAAAAACGTTCGTGGCCATGTCCGGTGCAATCCGGCAGGGCTGCGGCAACAACAGTTAGCGGAGGGTATGGCCAAGAAGGACGGGGTCATTGAGATCGAAGGCGTTGTGACTGAGGCGCTGCCTAACGCGATGTTTCGCGTTGAGCTGACCAACAAGCACATCGTACTCGCGCACATCTCAGGCAAGATGCGCCAGCACTACATCAGGATTCTCCCTGAGGACCGGGTAGTGGTGGAACTGAGCCCTTATGACCTCACTCGGGGTCGTATCGTCTACCGCTACAAGTAAATTCTGGGCGGCCTCAGCATGAGCTGACGGCTGATCCAGTTGACCAACTGCCACACGCAAAGGAATGCCATGAAGGTCAAGCCGAGCGTCAAGCAGATCTGCGAAAAGTGCAAAGTGATCCGCCGTAATGGCCGGGTCATGGTGATCTGCGAGAACCCGCGCCACAAGCAGCGCCAGGGCTAATTTCCTTCCCTGAAGGAAATCCTGGGTTGCTAACCCACGCAAGTAAATAAAAGGCAGCACAAGCTGAACTGGGACGTATGAGCCCGGACAGCTAACCCCCGGTCGGAGGCTGGGGCCGCACAGAACGTGCGGGTGTACTGCCTACGACCTCCGGTTTATTCAAGGAGCACTGCCACTATGGCTCGTCTCGCTGGCGTAGACATTCCCCGCGAAAAGCGGTTGGAAATTGCGCTTACTTACATCTACGGCGTGGGCAAGACCCGTGCACACGAAACCCTGGCTGCCACTGGCATCAGCGCTGACGTCCGCGTTAAGGACCTCACCGATTCCCAGCTGGTAGAACTTCGTGACTACATTGAAGGCAACTACAAGGTTGAGGGTGACCTTCGCCGCGAAGTAGCAGCTGATATCCGCCGCAAGGTTGAAATCGGCAGCTACGAAGGTATTCGCCACCGCAAGGGCCTGCCAGTGCGCGGACAGCGTACGAAGACGAACGCACGTACCCGTAAGGGTCCGAAGCGCACCGTTGCAGGCAAGAAGAAGGCTCGTTAAATCCCTCGGGATTGACTCGTCTTCCCCCAATAACTTTCTGTAGGAGAAAAAATGCCCCCGAAGACTCGTGGCGCGGTTCGCAAGCCGCGTAAGAAGGACAAAAAGAATATCGCGCTGGGCCAGGCGCACATCAAGAGCACTTTTAACAACACCATCGTGTCCATCACGGACCCGAACGGCGCTGTTATCTCTTGGGCTTCCTCAGGTGAGGTTGGCTTCAAGGGCTCACGCAAGTCCACCCCGTTCGCAGCCCAGATGGCTGCCGAAGCTGCTGCCAAGCGTGCGCAGGAGCACGGCATGCGCAAGGTTGACGTTTTCGTCAAGGGACCGGGTTCAGGACGCGAAACCGCAATCCGCTCGCTGCAGGCCGCTGGCCTGGAGGTTGGCTCCATCCAGGACGTCACCCCCGCAGCGCACAACGGCTGCCGTCCGCCGAAGCGCCGCCGCGTCTAAGGCTTTTCCAGCAGCTTGAGCTTGCCCGGACCGTCATGGTCCGGGCAAGCCCAGCCGCGTTAAGTCTTCAGACCGAATTTCCACCACCTGTGTTGCGTCATATAGCGGATGCTCGCCGAAAGGAAACCTAAGTGCTCATTGCACAGCGCCCCACCCTCTCCGAAGAGGTAGTCTCCGATAACCGCTCGCGTTTCATCATTGAACCGCTGGAACCGGGCTTCGGCTACACCCTCGGAAACTCCCTCCGCCGTACCCTGCTTTCCTCCATCCCCGGTGCCGCTGTAACCAGCATCCGGATCGATGGCGTGCTGCACGAGTTCACCACGGTTCCGGGTGTCAAGGAAGATGTCACTGAGATCATCCTGAACATCAAGAGCCTGTCGGTTTCCTCCGAGCACGACGAGCCGGTTGTGGCTTACCTGCGCAAGCAGGGCCCCGGAGTCGTCACCGCCGCGGACATCGCTCCGCCGGCCGGCGTCGAATTCCACAACCCGGATCTGCACATTGCCACGCTGAACTCGAAGGGCAAGTTCGAACTCGAACTGACCATCGAGCGCGGCCGCGGCTACGTTTCGGCAGCTCAGAACAAGTCCGGCGACTCCGAGATCGGCCGTATCCCGGTCGACTCGATCTACTCGCCGGTACTGAAGGTTACTTTCCGCGTGGAAGCAACCCGTGTTGAGCAGCGCACCGACTTCGACAAGCTCATTGTCGACGTCGAGACCAAGCAGGCCATCGCCCCGCGCGATGCCGTTGCTTCCGCAGGTACCACCCTGGTGGAACTCTTCGGTCTGGCCCGCGAGCTGAACACCGCAGCTGAAGGTATCGAGATTGGCCCGTCGCCGACGGATGCTGCCCTGGCAGCGGACATGGCACTGCCGATCGAGGATCTGGACCTCACCGTCCGTTCCTACAACTGCCTCAAGCGTGAGGGCATCCACACCGTGGGTGAACTCGTTGCACGCTCCGAGGCTGACCTCATGGACATCCGTAACTTCGGTGCGAAGTCCATTGACGAGGTCAAGGCAAAGCTGGTTGAACTGGGCCTGTCCCTCAAGGACTCGCCTCCCGGTTTTGACCTCGCAGCACGCGCCGCAGCAATTGAAGAGGACGACGCCGCTTTCGGCGACGACGAACTCTAACAAAACAGATCTTGGCCGGCTGGCTGGATGCACCACGGTGTGCGCAGCCTACTGGCTTCCATATGAGGAGAAACTATTATGCCTACCCCCGCTAAGGGTCCGCGCCTCGGAGGCGGAGCGGCTCACGAGCGTCTTATGCTCGCGAACCTGTCCGCCGCACTGTTCGAGCACAAGCGGATCACCACCACGGTGACCAAGGCCAAGCGACTGAAGCCGTACGCCGAGCGCCTGGTGACTTTCGCCAAGCGTGGCGACCTGGCTTCCCGCCGCCGTGTACTCGGCCTGATCAGCAACAAGGGCATCGTCCACGAGCTGTTCACCGACATTGCACAGGCAGTGGAGAACCGCAACGGCGGCTACACCCGCATCACCAAGATCGGCAACCGCAAGGGCGACAACGCTCCCATGGCTGTCATCGAACTGGTTCTTGAGCCCGTTTCCGCCAAGCAGGCCGTTGTGGCCGAGGCTACCCAGGCTGCCGCCAAGGCTGCTCCGGTTGCTGAGCCTGTCGAAACCGAAGCTCCCGAGGCTGAGGTCGTCGAGACCGAAGCTCCCGAGGCTCCTGAAGCTGAGACGGAAGCTGCAACCGAAGAGGCTCCGGCCAAGAAGGCTGCCAAGGCTCCCGCTGCTAAGAAGAAGGACGAGGACGAAGCGAAGTAATTCGCCAATTCCGTCGCATAGACTTAGGTCTATGAACCACCAAAAACCCGCGGCCCCCGTTTCAGGGGGCGGCGGGTTTTTGCGTGTCCGGTTTGATTTATCGTACGACGGCGGCCCCTTCAACGGGTGGGCAGTGCAGCCGGGATTGCGGACCGTCCAAGGGATCTTGGAAGAGGCGCTTGCGCTGTTGATCCGCCGGCCCATCCGGGTCACCGTGGCGGGACGTACCGACGCCGGCGTGCACGCCCGCGGCCAGGTGGTCCACCTGGACCTAACCGAGGCCGAGTGGCTGAAACTGCCGCGCGGGCACGAACTGGATCCCGCCGTCGCATTCTTACGTCGGATTCGTGGCGCCCTCAGCAGGGGGTTGGGGGACCTGAGCGGGGCTATCGAGGTCCACCTGGTGTCCTTGGCGCCCGTGGGCTTCGATGCCAGGTTCTCTGCACTCTGGCGGCGCTATACCTACCGCATCGCGGACGGACCTGCCCTGTGGGATCCGCTCGAACGGTACTTCACGCTCTGGCACCAAAGCCCCTTGGACGTCGACCTATTGAACGCGGGTGCCGTGCAGCTGCTGGGGCTGCAGAACTTCCTGTCCTACTGCAAGCCGCGGGAGGGTGCCACCACCGTCCGTGAGCTGCAGCGCTTCGAGTTCCACCGCGGTGAGGACGGCGTCATTGTGGCCACCGTCCAGGCCGACGCCTTCTGCCACAACATGGTGCGGTCCCTGGTTGGCTCGGCCTTGTTCGTAGGGGAAGGCATCGAGGAGCCGGGCTGGCTGCACGATCGCCTGCTGGCGAAGAAGCGGGACGCCAAGTCCGTGCTGGCTGCCCCGCACCCGCTGGTCCTTGAAGAAGTGGCCTACCCGTCCGACGACGAGATGCTGGCCCGCGCCGAGCTGACCCGGGCAGTCCGGAAGCACTGACCCCTGACCCCATCGATTGCTCCGTCAGCGCCCTTTTGGGCCTTGAAAAGGGCTCCTATGGAGCAATCGATGAGGGTTCCGGGATTTCGACAGGCTCAATCACCGGGCTTGGATTCGGTGGGCAGGGTCATGGTGAATGTGCTGCCGCCGCCCAGGGCACTGGCGCAGGCGATGGCACCGCCGTGGCGTTCCAGGATGGTCTTGGTGATCGACAGGCCCAGCCCGGCGCCGGGGATGGCTGCATCCCGGGCCGACTCGGCGCGGAAGAACCGGCTGAAAACCTTGGCCGCATCCTCCGGCGCCATGCCCATCCCGGTGTCCTGAACAACAAGCTTGACCCAGTCCTCGGTGCCGGCTGCGCTGATGGTCACAGTGCCGCCATCGGGGGAGTACTTGATGGCGTTCGAGACCAGATTGTCCAGTGCCTGCCCAATCCGCAGCGGGTCGGCGAAGGCCCAGAGCGGTGAGGGTACGTCGGCCACCAGGGCTACGGCGGACCGCTCCGCGTGTGCCTGGGCTGAACCGATGCTGGTCTCCACCAGCCCGGAAATATCGGTCCGTTTCGGGTGGACGTTCAGGGCGGCGGAGGCCTCGAGCGTCAGGTCCGAGACCAGGGCAAGCAGCCGTTCGGAGTTGCGCTGCACCACGGCCAGGCGTTGGACCGTGAGGGCGGAGAGCCCGTCGCTGTCCTCGAGCACCAGGTCGATGTTGCCCAGGATGGAATTCAGCGGCGACCGGAATTCGTGGGACACGTTCGAGACCAGTTCCTCGTTCGCGGCAATGGCTTCAACCAGCCCCGTCACGTCGCTGTAGACGACCACTGCTCCGGTGAGGCGGCCGTCGTCGTCCGTTAACGGCCTGGCGGCGGTGGACACCGCGCGCTGCTGTGGGACATCGCCAATCCAGACGAGATAGTCCGCGAACGATTCACCCTCGACGGCGCGCCGGAGGGGATGTTTGTCCGACGGGAGGGGAGTCACCTTGTCCTGGGCGAAGACCCGCTGTTCGCCGTGGTCGGCAGGCGCGACGCCGGCCGGTGCGGCGGGCTGCTGCCAACGCCGCATCATGTTGTTGGCCAGCAGCTGGTCACCGTTCGAATCGACGGCAACAATGCCGACGTCGGTGGCGTCCAAGATGGTCATCAGGAGTTCCTCGCGTTCCCGGCTCGCGGCCAGCAGTTCCCGCAGTTCCTCGCCCATGGCCTGCAGCTGCCGCTGCTGAACCCGCATATTGACGCTGGCGAATCGGATTGCGAGCGAAACGGCCAGCATGACAAGCGGGAAAAGAAAGAGTGCGGTAATGTCCGACGCCGTGAGGTTGGGGAATTTTCCGGCCGTTGTGGGGAGAATGATCAGGAGCGGTCCCAGAGCGCTCAGTACGAGGCTTGTGCGGACCATGATCCCGGAAGCGGCCAGCCAAATGACCGGAAATACGACCAGAATTGCCAGGCCCGGGAGAAGGGGCGCTGCACCATTTCGCAGCAGTGCGATCGCGAGCAGGTCCAGAACCGGAATTACCAAGTACGAGCTATGGGGCAGTCGTTCCCAAGGAGTGAGGAAACAGGCCACAAAAAGAATGAGATGAAGGGCGATTGCTGCCATGTAGAGGGGACTGACCAGTAAGGATGGCCAGGTAAAGGGTGTCATCACGCCGAGGACGGTGACAATCAGCGACAGCGGAAGCTGGCACAACGCAACCTGCGTCCGGGGGCCAAGTTTTTTGAAATAGAGCGCCACCGCCCGGGGCGAGGGACGTATGGGCATAGGGGATCTCCAACTTTCGTGACGGCCCCCATTCCGTCCCCAATGAATTGATGCAGCCGAATATCTGAAGGCTGACGCGGTCTATCTTCAGAATCCGGATATGCATGTGTTGTCATGGTAATTGACTTTCCAAAACTAATCTCTAGAAGGCGTGTTATCTGCCGTTCATACTTGTACCGTATAGAGAGTTGGAGTGGTTGAGGGGATTGGCGCTGGGCTGATGGGGGCCTCTTCCACCTGGCATCGGGGATAGATATGGAAGATCTTGGGGTAGCAGTAGTAATCGAGGACGACGCCGATGTGCGGAACCTCCTTGAGGGGATCCTCCGTCAGGCCGGTTTTGAGGTCCATACCGCCGTCGATGGGAGGGACGGCGTTGAAGCGGTGCGGCACAACAAGGCCCAGGTGGTCACGCTGGACATCGGCCTTCCGGACATTGACGGGTTTGAGGTCCTGCGGCGCATCCGGAATTTCAGTGATGCCTATGTAGTAATGCTGACCGGCCGGACCGAGGAACCCGATCTGCTCTCGGCCCTGAACGCCGGTGCGGACGACTACATTGCGAAGCCCTTCAGGCCGCGTGAACTTCGGGCCAGGGTGGCGGCCATGATGCGCAGGCCGCGCCATGAGGTCGCCAGTCCACCCCAAGAGGCTACATGGGCCGAGCCTCCGGCCGCGCCGGCGACCTTCACCCACACGGGAGTTCTCCAGCACAACGGGCTCATTCTGAACTACCGGACCCGCACGGTAGTGATTGGTGAGGTCAACCTCGGGCTCACCCGCAGCGAGTTCGACCTCCTGCACACTTTGCTCCGGGGCGAGGGGGCGGTGTGCACCCGGTCCGACCTGGTGCGAGCGGTCCGGGGTGACCTTTATGAGCCTGATGCGTATATCAGTGAGGCTGACGAGCGGGCCGTGGAAGTCCACGTCGGGAACCTGCGCCGCAAGCTTCGGGAGGATCCGCTGTCACCGCGCTGGCTTCAGACGGTGCGCGGAGTGGGCTACCGGCTCGCACCAACAAGGACTGACCTGCAGGGCTGGCCGGGGGCTGGTCACTAGTCGTTCTTCAGGATGTAGTTCGCGTGGAGTTCTGAGACTGTACGAAAGCCGTGCTCTGCCAGGGTTGCCAGCAGTGCCTGGCCTTGGACGAAGTCGCTGCGGCGGATGGCATCCTCCAGTGCTTGAGCCAGGACTGACAAACGGATCCCGCCCACCATGGCTGAAGCGATCCGCAGGCTGATGACGGCGTCCAAAGCAATGGGGCGGTCCCCGGTGTGGACCGCTGCCGACAGCCGGCTGAAGCGCTGGTCCCACAAAGACGCGTAATCGCGCGCGAATCCAAGTGCAAGTTCCGGGCCGTCCAGTTCTTCTTCCAGCTCCGCCAGGATGTCCGGTTCGACCCAGCGCATGGCGTCATTGCCCGTCTGGTGCACGCCAGCGCCCACGCCCGCAGCAGCCCCTGCTGCTGACGCTTCGGCAGGGACACCCCCGCTGCTGGAGGTGAGTGGTGGACTATCCATGCTTCAAGGCTACTTCCTGTAGTTACTTGTGAGTCCGTTTTGAGTAGAACCTGTGGAAACCTTGAGTCATCCTTGCATGATGATTTTTCGGGGTCATTGCCCGCTGAATGTGACAACCGTGTTGATAACCGCCGGCCCCAGAATGGCAATAAAGAGCACGGGAAAAATAAAGAACAGCAGCGGAAAGAGGATCATCACGGGCAGTTTCATGGCTTTCTCCTCGGCACGCTGGCGGCGTTTTACCCGCATGACCTTTGCCTGGATGCGCAGGACCCGGCTGATGGCGATGCCGTAGGTATCGGCCTGGATTACGGCTTGGACGAAGCTCCGAAGTTCAGGAATGCTGGTCCGCTCTGCCAGCGCCTGGTAAGACTCACGGCGGCTGCGGCCCACCTGCATGTCCTGCAGCGTGCGGACCAGCTCTTCAGCCAGCGGCCCTTTGCCGTTTTCGCCGGCCCGGGCCATAGCCCCTTCGAAGCCGAGGCCGGCTTCCACCGAGATCAGCATCTGGTCAAGCGTGTTGGCCAGCTCCAGCTGCATGGCCTTCTGGCGTTCCGTGCCCTTGCTGTAGAGCATCAGGTCCGGGATGAAGTAACCCAGGAAGAGCAGGAAGATGCCCGCGAGCTTCATGATCGGTGTGCTTCCGACGGCGCTCAGGTAGATCCCGAGGGACGCACCAGCTAGGCCAATGGCCAGTTTGGAGCCCAGGACCTTTCCCAGGGGCATGGAAACTGGCCGTCCTGCCAGCGAAAGGAGCCTGTCCAGGAATGCGACGTAAGCGGGCGGAGTCAGCCGCCGCCCTATGGATTCGAGCAAGCCTGTCTTGGGCTCAGGTACTGAGCCTGAGAGGGAGGCGCCACGGCTGAGGAGCTCGGCGGTTACTACCCGGCCCTTTTGATCGGCTGTCAGGACTGACCAGGCCACCGCGGCCACTGGAACGCAGACCAGGACCACGGAGAGGAGTATCAGGGGGTTCATCATGTCCTCAGAACTTCAGGTCGATGATCTTGCGCATCCACAGCGAGCCGATGGCCATAAGGACAAACGAGGCACCCAGCATGGCCCAGCCCAAGGGATGGCTGAACATTGGATTCATGTAGCCAGGGTTCAGTGTCATGAGCATAAGCACAATGCCGAACGGCATGGCAATGAGAATGTACGCGGAGAACTTTCCTTCCGCGGCGAGGGCCTTGATGTGGCCCTTGATTTCTCCTCGTTCCCGGATGGTTTCGTTCACTTGGTCCAGGACCTCCGCAAGGTTTCCGCCCACCTCGCGGTTGATCTGGATTGCTTGGGAAACCCAAACGAAGTCTTCGTTCTTCATCCGGAGAGCGGTGTCGTTGAGTGCTGCCAGCAGCTCACGGCCGAGGCTCGTCTCGGTGATCACACGCCGCATCTCTTCCGACGTCGGTTTCTGGGACTCTGACGCGGCTGCGTCGATCGCGCGGAGGATACTGTGACCTGCGCGCAGTCCGCCGGAGAGGAGCTGAAGCGAATCGCTAAGCTGCGCATCGAACTTAGCCCGCCGCTTCCCCGCCAGATAATTCAGCACGAGATGCCCTACGAAGGGCGACAGCATTGCCAGAAGTAACCCGATGAGGGGCCCGACGGTCACGATGCCCACGAGGAATCCCACACAAGCGCCGGCGGCCACAAGGATGAAAAATTCCGCCTGGCTCAGCCGGAGTCCAGCGATTTCAAGCTGGGCACGGGAGAAAAGCTGGACATTGCGTCCTCCAAGCATCCGCTCGAAGGAGGCCACTGCGGAGGCCGCAAAGCGCGTCAACGTCGTCGGCGGGTTGGATTCGAACGGACGACGGCGGTCCAACGGCACCTCGGGGGTGCCGGGGGCTAATACCGCGATGCCGAGGAGACTGATCGCCGCCAGCAGGACGACGATCCCCACGTAAAGTGTCACGGCGGTCATTTCGCGACCGGGGAGAGAGAACCGGCAAACACCGCCGGTGAGACGTGGATGCCGAGATCTTCGAACCGGTCAATGAACCGCGGCCGGATGCCGGTGGCAACGGGTTTGCCAAGGAATCGGCCATGGGCGTCCACCCCGGCCGAGTAATCGAAAACGAACGCATCCTGGAGGGTGACGATGTCCCCTTCCATGCCCTGGACCTCAGTCACATGCGTGATGCGGCGGGACCCGTCCCGCAGGCGCGAGATCTGGACAATAAGGTTCACGGCGGACGCGATCTGTTCACGGATGGCCCGCAACGGCAGGTCCATGCCGGCCATAAGCACCAAAGTTTCAAGACGGGCGACAGCGTCGCGGGGCGAGTTGGAGTGCACCGTGGAAAGAGAGCCATCGTGGCCGGTGTTCATGGCCTGCAGCATGTCAAGGGATTCACCACCGCGGACCTCACCCACCACGATGCGATCTGGCCGCATACGCAGGGAATTGCGCAGCAGTTCGCGGATGGTCACTTCGCCCTTGCCCTCGGTGTTCGGCGGACGGCTTTCAAGCCGGACCACATGCTGCTGTTGGATCTGCAGCTCCACGGCGTCCTCGATGGTCACGATCCGTTCGTCTCCCGGAAGGAACGAGGACAGGACGTTAAGTAGGGTCGTCTTGCCGGTTCCGGTGCCGCCGGACACGATGATATTCAGTTTGGCCTTCACACAGGCGTCCAGCAGTTCAGCCATCTCCGGGGTCAGGGTGCCGAAGTCAATCAGGTTGCGGACCGTCAGGGGTACCTTGCTGAACTTTCGAATAGTCAGCGATGATCCGCCAACGGCCAGTGGCGGGATGACGGCGTTGACACGTGAGCCGTCCTCAAGCCGGGCGTCCACCAGCGGAGATGACTCGTCAATCCGGCGCCCCACCTTGGAAACAATGCGCTCAATGACCTTACGCAGATGCTCTTCGGAGCTGAAGCGCGATTCGGTGAGCGTGAGCTTGCCTTTGCGTTCGACATAGATCTGGTCCATCCGGTTAACCATGATTTCCGTGACGGCCGGATCGTCCAGCAACCGCTGTAGCGGGCCATAACCGAGGACGTCGTCGGCGACATCGCGGACAAGCCGGATGCGTTCCTCAGCGGACAGTGGAACCTGCTCCGCGTCAATGATCTTGGTGAGCTCTTCCTTCGCAGTGCTCCGGAGCTCATGTTCTGTCACTGACGCATCGTTGAACCGCGTACCCATCCGTTCAAAGAGGGCGTTCGCGGCACGCAGTTTCATCGCAGCAAAGACATCCACCGGTTTTGACTTGGGTGTCTGGGCCGCCGCGTCCGATGCACTGGCTGGTGAAGGTACGACGGCGGCAGAGTGCAACCCAGCGGATTCCTCCACCCTCGCCGCGGACGCCGCACGCTGGGGGACGGTGGTGCGGACCGACGTCATGCCTTTGACGGCAGGGTTCACGGGGAGCGCAGGGTGCGCGGCCTGGTTCCTGTCCTGAACTGCGTTGATCCGGTCGGAGAGTTTCATTAGATGACCACCCTTCGGTGAAGCTTGCGCTGGGCCTGGGTCCGCCAGGCGGGGTTGAAACGTTCAACCAGCTGCTTGAGGCTTTTGACAGCGGGATCCTTTTTGGATTCCTGCAAGACGGGGATGCCCCGGTTGGTGGAAAGCGCAACGGCGCGGGAACGCGGGATGCTGATGTCCACGGGAGCGCCGATGGTGGATTCGACGTCCTGGACGGTCAGGCCTGCCTTGGCATCAGCCATGTTCAGGACTACATGACGTGACTCCGGCGTGATTTCCAATTGCCGGAGGACTTCCAGGCCGGACCGCAGGCCGCGGAGGCTGGGGATGTCCATGGCACTCACCCACACCACATCGGTGCACTGTTCCATGGCCGCAATCCCGATCTCGGGGAGACCGGGTGCAGTGTCCAGGACCACGTACTGGAACTCCCTGGCCAGCTGCTCAAGCAAGTGCGTGATCTGATCGGGCGTGATGTGGTCAGCATCCACCGGGGTTGGCGGCGCACAGAGGGCGTAGATACCGGCCGGATGGACGGTCAGGAAGGCCTTAAGGACAAGGGAGTCCTGCGCTGCGGCCGGTGTCACGGCGTCCGTGACGGTGTGCTCGGGATTGAGGTACAGGCCGGAGGCGACATCGCCGAACTGGAGGTCCAGGTCAACGATGACAACGCTCATGGGTGCGATCTGGCCAAGCCCGATGGCGATGTTAGTCGCAAGAGTGGTCTTGCCCACGCCACCCTTGGGGGAAAATACTCCGACCACGAGTCCCTTGCCGGCATTTTCGGCCGGCGGTGCATCAAGAGTGCGGTTTCGGGTCGCGAAGGACTGGCAGGCATGTTCCAGTAGGACGCGAATCTCGGCGGCATCGGCGCTGGGGCTCATTATGTCCCGGATACCCGCGCGCATGGCGTGGAGAAGGACGGACGGATCGGCATCGCTGACGAGTACAATGCTGAGCCCTGGCAGCTGGACGTCGAAGACTTTTGCAAAACGCAACGCCTCATCAGCGAAAACATCCGGGCCGATTAAGAGAACCTCGGGCTGCTCCTGGTTGAGGAGGGCAAAGAGTTCCTGCGGGCCGGCTGGGAGGATGTCCGAGGCGATGGTCTGCACCGTGCCCCGGATTCCGTTCGCTACGGCCTGGCGAAGTTTGCGGTCGAAATCGATGTTGGGGGAGAGGAGGACAAAGCGGCTCACTTGTGCACCACTTCCTTGCGCTCGATGCGGGGGCCGTTGTCCTGGGCGTCGAGGGGTTCCTTGGTGAGCCAGATGCGGCCGAACTCGGAGGCGAAAACGATCTTGCCGGCGTCGACGTCGTTGACCGCGACGGTGAGCATGAGGGAGCCCACGGGGAGGGTGGTGTCCTGCGGGTCCGGTTCGCCTTCCGCCGGTTTCTCTGCAGGCTCAGTCTGGGGGGCACGTTGGACCGCGGTGACCAGGGCCTTGCGGACCGTCAGCTGTGTAGTCTCATCTTCGGGCTTGGCCTTGAAGGCTCCCTTCTCGAACGAGAGGAAGAAGCCGACGTGGTCTCCAACCTCGATGCGTCCGCCGACCACCCTTTTGGGCTCCACTTCGAAGGAGACTTCCTGGAAGCCGGCGGGTACTTCCATGGCGCCGTCACGTTTGACTTGTTCCGGAGCGACGAGCCGCTCGGCGAGTAGCTGCTCACCCGGCAGGAGGTCCACGGCGCTGGCGGTGCCTGCGGAGTTGTCCAGGGTTTTGAGGGCGGTGTCGGCGACGCCGGCGGCGGGAACCTGCTCAAGGGCAAGGGACGCGGCCATCTCCTTAACGGGTGTGCCTGCGGGAATTGCTGTCTTGACCACCAGGACATCCACGGGTTTGGTGGTGGCCAGGGCGCGCTGGTCGGCGCCCTGGGCGTAGAAGATGATGAGAAGGGCGCCCACAATCGCCAATGCAATCGCAGCCGTTCCTGCCAGCAGGCGAGACTTCACTTTTTACTCCTGGGTTGGGGATTGGCGGGTGCGAGTGGGCTACAGGGTCATGCGGGCGATGGTGGCGCCGTACTCGTCCACTGGTCCGAGCGTGTAGCCGTCGGCGAGGGAGACGTACTTGACGAAGCTGCCGATGATTCCGCGGCAGTCGCCTTTACATTCAGTGGACGACGTCACGCCGGTGGCTGCAGAGATTTCGCTGCGGAATTCGTAGGGTAGCCCGCTGTTTCCGCTGAACTTCCAGCCGGTGACTTTGAAGGCGGCAAAAGATATCAGGCCGTAGACGGCACTTGCGCCAGTGCCGACGACCTTGTTGAAGACGGGAAGGAGGACGATGATCTCCCGGCCAGCGGTGATTTCACTGGCCCAGCGGTTGAGTTCTGTGGAGCAGTTCCCCGGGGCGTTGTTGCCGGTATCGCTGCCGCCTTCGCTGAGGGCGAGATCGATGGTGCCGCCGCATGTACCGGCGTCAGGTGCCAGCCAGCCGAAGCCGCCGGCCACGGCAGCGCCGGACGGCCCGTAGTTGCAGTCCGGGTTGGTATTCGAACCGTGATCCTGGAGGAGCTGAAGCGAACCATCGACTTTGTCCTTGACCTGGCAGATGGAGAAGGCGAGAGGAAAAGCGGTCCGTCCGGCCTTGGGACTGCCCCACACAGCCGAAGACCGGGCTCCGACCTCTTTGGTGGGGACACCGAGTATGTCCGCGAAGAACAGGGACACCGAGTTATCGGTGCCGCCGGTTTCCTTCGCGGACGTCGTTACCGATACGGTCCGGGCAGTCTTGTCCAAATCTATGGAATGCACCTTACTCATGCCGTCCAAGGCGTTCTGGTTGGCAAGGCTCGCGGCGAGTGACGACGTCGTTGAACAGAGAGGATCGGTGGCCTCGCGGGCGCATTTCTGGGCCAGTGCAATGGCGGAGGCGTCCGCGCCGCTTTGCAGCTGCGCGCGTTCTGAGTAAATGACGCCGACGTCGACGGCGATCGCCACGAAGCCGAGGAGAGTCACCATGAGGATTGCAATGATGACGCTGAGGGCGCCGCGCTCGTTTTCGTTGTTCCCGGTCAGCCGCCGCACAGCATAACTCCCTTGCCTGTCATCGGGAAGGGGCCCGCGATGCCGGTGATGGTGGACAGAGTGTACTTAATGGTGAGGGTCACCTGGTTTCCCGTACTGCACGTGTTAGTAGTCAACGTGATGTCCGAGGTGGGAATGGTAGTGCTGACCGACGCCGCCGCGTTCTGCGCGGCGGTCTTGGCACCGGTCGGATCGTTGGCGATGGCCATCACCCGGACGCCGTCGCGGGCGGCATTCGTGAGGGTGATCTGCGCGTTGTAGGCTCGACCGAATTCAATGGTTCCTAGCACCAGCATGAGGAGAACAGGCAACAGGATCGCGAACTCGACGGCGGCCGCCCCGCGCTCTGATGGTTCACGCATCCGCTGCGTCCCTCTCTTCTGCTCCATGAGCTGCTGCGCCGTTTTCGGGACCTGAAAACAGGTTGTGCGGCGCAGT